>NZ_JAHKSN010000015.1 GCF_018863415.1 Deinococcus aestuarii
CATCGAGGTCTTCTACAACCGCCAGCGCCGCCATTCCACCCTGGGGTACTTGACGCCCCTGGAGTTCGAACGCCAAGCTACAGCCGCTTAACTTCAACTACGCAATATCGGGGCAGGCCCAAACATCGACAAGTTCAACTTCTGAGCGCGTCTGACGGCGGAAGGGTCACCCTGAACGAAGGGAAGGGTCTTACCCGGCATATCGGAGATGCTCCCCTGCGCTCAGCATGACAGCGTTCTATCTCAAACGCTCTGAAGTTCCGTCCCCGCCCCGCCGTCACCGTCCACCCCCGGGCGGTGGCGGCCTTTCCTCCACCCGGGAGGTCCCATGACGACCGCAGCCGCCCCGCCCGCCAGCACCCGCGCCCTCTCGCCCCTGAAGGTCGGCCTCTTCGGCATCGGCCTGGACACGTACTGGCCGCAGTTCCCCGGGCTGGAGGAGCGGCTGCACGGATACGTGGGAAAGGTCGAACGCAGGCTGACGCGCCCGGACGTGGAGGTCGTGAACCTGGGCCTGATCGACACGCCGGAGAAAGCCTCCGAGGCCGGGCACGCCTTTCGCCGCGCGGACGTGGACCTGATCTTCCTGCACGTCACGACGTACGCGCTGTCCTCCACGGTGCTTCCCGTCGTGCGGCGGGCGGGGGTGCCGGTGGTCATCCTCAACCTCCAGCCGGGGGCGGCCATCGACTACGCGGGCCTGGGCGCGCTGGGCGACCGCACGCGGATGACGGGGGAGTGGCTGGCCTTCTGCTCGGCGTGTCCGGTGCCGGAGATCGCCAACGTGTTCCGGCGGGCGGGGGTCTCCTTCCACCAGGTGACCGGGGTGCTGGAGGGAGACCCGCACGTCTGGAACGAGGTGGACGGCTGGCTCGACGCGGCGCGGGTGGCGCACGTCATGAGCCACAACCGCCTGGGGCTGATGGGGCACTCCTACAACGGGATGCTCGACATCTCGACCGACACGACGCTCCAGGCCGTCACCTTCGGCACCCACCTCCAGATCGTGGAACTCGACGAGCTGGCGGAGCTGCGGCGCGGGGTCGGCGGCGAGGACGTGCGGGCGAAGCTGGCGGAGTTCGCGGCCGAGTTCGACCTCCAGCCCGACTGCGACCCGGCGGAGCTGGAGCGGGCGGCGCGAACGTCCGTCGCCCTCGACCGGCTGGTGGAGCGGCACCACCTCGGCTCTCTGGCGTACTACGCCCACTCGGTCCCCGGGCACGAGAACGAGGACGTGATCGGCTCCGTGATCCTGGGGTGCTCGCTCCTGACCGCGCGGGGCGTTCCGGTCGCGGGCGAGTACGAGGTGAAAAACGCCCAGGCGATGAAGATCATGGACACCCTGGGGGTGGGCGGGTCCTTTACCGAGTATTACGCGCTCGATTTCGACGACGACGTGGTGCTGATGGGGCACGACGGCCCCGGACACACCCGCATCGCGCAGGGGAAGACGAAGGTCCGGCCGCTGGCGGTCTACCACGGCAAGGTCGGGCGGGGCCTGAGCGTGGAGATGAGCGTGCAGCACGGGCCGGTGACACTGCTCTCGGTCGTCGAGCGGGGGAGCGGGCTGATGCTCCTCGTGGCGCAGGGGGAGAGCGTGCCCGGCCCGATCCTGGAGATCGGGAACACCAACAGCCGCTACCGCTTTCCGCCGGGCGCGCGGCGTTTCGTGGAGGCGTGGAACGCGCAGGGCCCGGCGCACCACTGCGCGGTGGGGGTGGGGAACGTCGCGGAGAGGGTGCACAAGCTCGGCGCCCTGCTCGGCATCGAGACCGTGCAGGTGTGCTGAGGACGAGAGCCGGGCCTCTACGGTCAGGCGGGACACGAACGGCGGAGGCGCGCGGGGGTATTCCAGGAGACCGGGTGGCCTCCCACCCACCTCCGCACCTCTCCTCCAGAATGGACCCCACCCATGACCGTGACCGAACCCCGCTACTCCCTCCTCGACCCCTTTCCCTGGTACGCGGCGATGCGCGAGCGTTCGCCCGTCGTCCGTGACCCCCAGTCCGGGATGTGGATGGTCTTCGGCTACGCGGACGTGCAGCGGACCCTCTCCGAGTGGAAGAACTTCTCCTCCGAGCGGGGTCGCCCCCGCGGCGAGAATCCCGAAAGCGCGCTGTCGTCGAGCATCATCTCCACCGACCCGCCCCGGCACCGCAGCCTGCGGGCCCTCGTCGAGCAGGCGTTCACGCCGAGGCAGGTCCGCGCCCTGGAACCCCGCATCGCCGAACTCGTGGACGAGCTGCTTTCCAAGGTCGAGCGGGCGGGGCGGATGGATTTCGTCCTCGACCTCGCCTACCCGCTGCCCGTCATCGTGATCGCGGAGATTCTGGGCATTCCCGCCTCCGACCGCGACGCCTTCAAGCGCTGGTCGGACGCGGTGGTGACGGGCAACATGAGCGGCAGCCGGGAGATGGCGGCCTACTTCGGGCGGCTGATCGAGGAGCGGCGGCACGACCCCGGCGAGGACCTCATCAGCGGGCTGATCGCCGCGCAGGTGGAGGGTGAGCACCTGAGCACCCAGGAACTCCTCGGCTTCTGCGTGCTGCTCCTGGTGGCGGGGAACGAGACGACGACCAACCTCCTCGCCAACACGGTGCTGTGCTGGGAGGACGCGCCGGGGGCGTACGGGCGGGTGCGGGCCGACCGTGGTCTGCTGCCGACGACGATTGAGGAGTCGCTGCGCTTCCGCTCGCCGGTCCAGTCCATGTTCCGGGTAGCGGCGCAGGACGTGGAGCTGGGCGGGCAGGTTATCCGGGAGGGCAGCCCCGTCATCGCCTGGATCGGCTCGGCCAACCGCGACGAGGCGCAGTTCGGGGACGCCGCCACCTTCGACCCGGCCCGGACGCCCAACCGGCACCTCGCCTTCGGGCACGGGGTGCACTTCTGCCTGGGAGCACCGCTCGCGCGGCTGGAGGCGAGCGTCGCCCTCTCCGCCGTGCTCGACCGCCTGCCGAACCTGCGGGTGGAGCCGGGCACCGTGCTCGATCCCATCCCCAGCCAGATCGTCTCGGGGGTGAAGCGGCTGCCCGTCACCTTCGGGTAATCAGTCCGCCTTGTACAGCTCCGCCGCGTTGTCGTGCAGGAGGCGCCGGGCGGCCCAGCGTGCCTCCTCCGGGGAGAGGTCGCCCGCCTCCACCGTCTCCCCGAGGGCGCGGGTCAGGGTGGACCGTCCCGCGCGCGCGGCGAGCCAGAACATCTCGGGTGTCCGCTGGGCGTCCGTGCTGAACAGGACCTTGGTGATTGGAGAGAGGTGCAGGCTCTCGTGCCAGGCGGTCACCATTCCGTGCGTGCTCGTGTAGGGGATGGTGAGCCCCACATCCAGCCACGCCCCCGGGTACACGCTGGCGAGGTAGCCCGCCTCGCGGATGAAGGGGTAGCCGTGCAGCATGACGACGTGCAGGCCGCGCAACTCCGGGTCTTCGAGCAGGGCGCGCAGGTGGAGGGGGTTGGCGAGGCGCAGGTCGAGGTCCGGGTCGCCGTAGCCGGTGTGGAACTGGATGGGCAGGCCGTGACGTAGACCGGCGCGCAGGGCCGCGTGCAACGTGGCGTCGAGGAGGGCCTTTCGATTGAGGCGGGGCGTCCTGTCTTCCGGCGTCTCCCGCAAGAGGGCATCGAGATCACGCTGCACCTCGGACAACTCGGGCCGCGTGATGTCCAGCCCCGTGCGGTAGGCGGCGATGCTCTTGAGGGCGACGAGACCCGGGGCAAGGGCGTCGAAGTGGGCCTCCACCCGTTCCAGATAGACCCTCGCGTCCGGCGCCTCCCGCAGCAGCGCGGCCGCTTCCGCCTCGATGCGGGCGACGCGGCGGGTGGGAAGCAGAGCGTTCATCTGCTCCACCGTCAGCAGGCGACCTTGCCAGATGCCGTCGTCCATCAGCAGCAGGGAGATGCCCGTCTCCCGCATGAGCCGGGCGCAGAGGGCCGGGTAGTCCTGCGCCTGCCGGGCCGTCCGCACCGCGTCCGGGGTGGGATCGCAGCCGTACAGCTCCGCGAGGTGACGGATGGAGCGGCGGAAATACAGGTTGTGGGGAACGTGCCGCGCCAGAATCTCCGGGTCGGCGGACTCGGTGAAGTACGGCTCGATGGGCTCCGCGCGCCACAGCGCCTCCGGGTACAGCCCGTGCGCGTGGTGGTCGAGGATGGGGAGGGCGGCGACGTGCTCGGCTAGCGCGTCGGGCGTCATCAGTACCGCTCCGCGAGCAATTCCAGTTCTTCCTCGGGGGAGAGGGGGCTCAGGGCTTCCCCCTCCAGCCGCTTGACCGCCACGTACGCCCGCAGCCGCGCTTCCCCGAAGGCGGCCCGCAGCACCGTATCCGCCTCGAGGGCGTCCAGACTCGCGCTCAGGGACGCGGGCAGGGGGAACATCCGGGCCGCCTCGCGCTCGGCCTCGCCGAGGAGAGCAGGGTCCACCGTCGCCTCGGGGGGGAGGGAGAGATCACGCTCCAGGCCGCCCAACCCCGCCGCGACCAGCGCACCGAGCGCGAGGTAGGGGTTGGCGGTGCCGTCCGCCGCCTTCACCTCGAAGCGGGTCACGCGGCCCCCGTGGCGGGTCACCCGCAGCGCGGCCTCGCGGTTGCCCACCCCCCAGGCGCAGTACGCGCCCGCCCAGAAGTGGGGCTTGAGACGGCGGTACCCGTTCGGCAGCGGCACGGTCACGGCGGTCAGGGCCGGGAGGTGCGCGAGGATGCCCGCCATGAAGGCCCGGCCCGCCGCACTCAGGCCGTCCGGGTCGTCCGGGTCCCCGAGCGCGTCCTGTCCCCCCGCGTCCCGCAATCCCAGGTTGATGTGACACCCGCTGCCCGCCGCCGTCTCCGACACCTTGGCGAGGAAGCAGGCGACGAGGCCGTGCCTCCCCGCCGCCGCGCGGGCCGCCTCCCGGAAGAAAATTTGCTGGTCGGCGGCGTCCACCCCGACTCTGTACCGCACGGCGAGTTCGATCTGGCCGGGAGCGCTCTCCGGGTAGAGGTGCTCGGGCGTCAGGCCGAGGTCGAGGAGGGCGGCGGTGAGGTCGTGGAGGAACGGGAGGTGCGCGTTGAACGCCCCCGTCTGCGCGTACACGGTGCGGTCGGCGGGAACGAGCCGCCCCTCCGGGTCCCGGCGCAGCAGGAAGAACTCGTTCTCGAAGGCGGCGGTGAGGGTCAGGCCGTACGCTTCCAGGCGGCCCAGTTGCCCGCGCAGGAAGTCGCGGGGGCAGTGCTCCCAGGGCTGGCCGTCCTCCCGCCGCAGGTCCCCCAGCACCAGGGCGTGCCCCGGCAGCAGGGCGGTCGTCCGCAGGGTCCTGCCGTCGGGCACGAGGCGCACCTCACCCACGGGGCTCAGACCGCTGCCCGGCGCCAGCGCGTCGAACATCACGGGCAGGGCCATCTGCGCGGCGGCGAGGCCGATGCCGCCCGGCAGCCCCGCGTCGGGGTCGAGGAGGGCGACGTGGGCGGCCTTGGCGCGGATCACGTTGGCGTGGTCGCACCAGTGCACCCGCACCCACTGAACGCCCCCGGGCGCGAGGTCGGGCCAGTCGAGGTCGCGCACGTTAGACCTCCAGCGCCGTGTCCCGGCGCAGCACCCGCGTCAAGACGAGGTAGTACAGGACGCCGACCGCGAGCCAGCCCAGGCCGAGCAGCCACGTCGCCGCGCCCATGCTGTAGAGCACGTAGGCGATGATCCCGAAGCCCACACCCGGCAGCAGCAGGTGGCTGAAGTAGTTGCGCGAGCCCCGCCGCACCAAGAAGTGCACGATCACCGAGGCGTGCAGGAACAGGAAGCCCGTCAGCGCCCCGAAGTTCACGAGGCTGGTGAGCAGCGCCACGTTGTCGAGAAAGGCCAGCGCGACGACGAGCGAGACGAGCACCACGAGGACGATGCTGACGTGGGGGGTCTTGAACCTGGGGTGGACGCGGGCGAGCGGCGCGGGCAACTGGCGGTCGCGCGCCATCGCGAAGAGGATGCGGCTGATCGCGGCCTGCGAGACGAGCGAGTTCGCCACGCCCCAGGCCAGCGCGGTCGCCCCCGCCGTGAGCAGGGCCAGCCAGCTCCCGCCCGCGACCGCCGCCGCCTCGTAAAAGGCGGTGTCGAGCGACCGGAAGGTCAGCCCCCGGCTGAGGTCAGCGGCCACCCAGGTTTGCAGGATGAACAGGCCCCCCATCAGGAAGAGCGCGGCGAGGGTCGCGCGGCCCACCGTGCCCCGGCGGCGGTCTTTCACCTCCTCGCTGAGGGTGCTGATCGCGTCGAAGCCCAGGAAGCTCAGCGCGGCGACCGAGACGGCGGCCCCGATCACGGCAGGGGTCAGCACCTCCGGCTGGTAGAGCGGCGCGAGGGTCAGCCGCCCCGCCCCCGCCCCGCTGTAGAGCGCGATCAGCCCCACGAGCAGGAAGGCGAAGAGGACGGTGAGCTCCAGCACCAGAAAGACGCGGCTCGCGCGGGCGGTCAGCTCCACCCCGCGCAGGTTGACCACCATCCCGACGAGCAGGAACCCCACCACCCACGCCGCCTTGGGCACGGCGGGAAAGAGGGGCGCGAGGGCCGCCGCGCTCACGACGTACAGCAGCGCCGGGATCAGGATGTAGTCGAGCAGGATCAGCCACCCCGCGAAGAAGCCCGCCGCCCTGCCGATGCCGCGCTGCGCGTAGGCGTACACGCTGCCGCTGACCGGGAAGTCGCGCGACATCGCCCGGTAGCTCATCGCCGTGAAGAACATGGCGACCATGCCGACGAGGTAGGCGAGGGCCACCATCCCCCGGCTCGCGTCGAGCACGTACCCGAAGATGCCGAACGGCGCAATCGGGACCATGAAGATCATCCCGTAGACGAGCAGGTCGCGGAAGGACAGCGCCCGCTTGAGTTCCTGGCGGTAGCCGAACTCCTCCACACCCACCCGCTCGTCCGCCGGGAGGGGTGATCCGCCCACGCCCTCGGTGCTCACACCCGCTCCCGGGGCGGCTCCACCCCGAGCTGCGCGAGGACGTCCAGCCCCAGCTCGAAGCGGCAGGTCTTGAGCGGGTCCACGACCTGGCTGATCTGAAGGTTCCCGGCGGCGCTCAGCAGCCCGATGGCGTCCGCGCGGGAGAGCCCGGCCTCCGATTGGAGGAACGCACTCATGTGCTTCGTCGCCAGGGTCGCGGCCTCGTCGAGGGTCAGGGCGCTGGCGACCGTGTAGAGGTGGGCCTGCGTCTGCACCATCGGCAGCGGCCAGGGACACTGAGGGACGACCGTCACCCGCAGGGTCACCTCGCCGGGCACCTCCAGCCCGCACACGCTGACCTCGCCGTCGCCCATGCCCGCGTGCAGGTCGCCGAGGGCGAGGAGGGCGCCCTCCACGTTCACCGGCAGCAGCAGCAGGCTCCCCGCCCGGATCACGGTGGTATCCATGTTGCCGCCGTGGGGGCCGGGGGTGCCGTTGGGCACGGGCGTCTCGGCGGGCGCGGTGCCGATCACGCCGATCATGGGGCGCAGGGGCAGCCGCACGCCGCTCACCGTGACCCCCCCGTCCTCGACCGGGAAGACCCGGACGGTGGGGTGTTCGAGCGCGTCGCCCTCCACGCCGAGCCCCGGGCCCGTCACCATCACCGCCCGGGGGCCGACCCGGATGTCGAGAATCTCGACGGCGAGGGCGTCGCCGGGCCGGGCGCCCTCCACGTACACCGGGCCGGTGGCGGGGTTGATGCGGTTCCAGTCGAGCGCGGTGAACGCGGCCCCGGCGTCCTGAATCTGGTCCTCGAAGCAGTCGCGCGTCTGGAAGACGAGAAGGCTGCCGCCCGGCACGCGCAGCGCGGGCGGATTGGCGGGGTCCATCGCGTAGACGAGGTGGTCGCGGGGCACGGTGAAGGTCGTCATCCGTTTCTCCTGTCGCTGTGAAGGGAAAAAAGGTGGAGGCCGCCGGGGGGGTTTCGTTTTCGCCGCCTTATAGCACGTCTGCCCGGGCCGGGGGTCACCGCCCGGAGCCCGGGGCCCGCCCTCTTCCCCATCCTGTTTTGAACTACCGAGAAGGTTCCTTAGATCAAGAACAAACGGGGGAGGGCAACGGATACACTCAGGTGAGGATACGGAGGGGACGTGGCGACGACGGAGGTGTTCAAACGTGGGAACTCCCAGGTGGTTCGGCGGGGTGGGACGTTGATCCTGCGCCCGCTGCGCCCTGAGGCGACATGGGCGGCGTTCGACGCCCTGGCGGACATCCAGGGTGACTTTCTCCCGGGGGGGCGGCCGCAGGAGCGTGAAGTCTTCTGAGCCTGCGTTATCTGCTCGGCACCAACATCTGCGTCTTCGTCCGAAGTCGCCCCCCGACGGTGCGGACCCGCTTCGAGGCGTTGAGGCCTGGCGAGGTCGGCATCGGCGCCGTGACGGAAGCGGAGCTGCTTGACGGCGCGCACGGGAGCGGGCGGCCAGAGCACAACCTCGCGGCCGTGCTCGACCTCTCGGCCCAGATGGAGATCGTGCCTTTCGACAGCCAGGTGACGGACCAGGATGGGCGCCTTCGCCACCATCTGGAGCGGTTGGGCACGCCCACCGGCCCCCTTGACCTTCAAATTGCCGCAACCGCCCTGACCCACGATCTTCCGCTGGTCACCCACCACACCCGCGAATTCGCGCAGGTGCCCGGTCTCCGCCTGGAGGACTGGATTCCCACATGACCCTCGTTCCCCAGACCAATTCCACCGTCCCCGATCCCGTCCAGCTCGTCCTCGATTCCGTCCCCTCGCCGCTGACGAAAAAGGCGTACCGGCGGGCGCTGACGGACTTCCTTGCGTGGTGGGAGGAACAGGGGCGCCCGCCGCTGAGCAAGGCCGTGGTGGGGCGGTATGTCGCGGGACTGGTGGAGAGCGGGCTCGCGCCGTCGAGCGTGAACGTGCGGCTCGCCGCCATCCGCAAGCTCGTGCGCGAGGCGGCGGACAACGGGTTGCTGGGCGCGTTCGAGGCGGAGGCCATCGCGCGGGTGAAGGGGATCCGGCGGCAGGGGCGCCGCACGGGCACGTGGCTGAGTCAGGCGCAGGCGCAAGAACTCCTGCTCGCCCCCGACGTGACCACGCTGCGGGGGCTGCGGGACCGGGCCCTCCTCGCCGTGCTGCTGGGCTGCGGGCTGCGGCGCTCGGAACTCGTGGCGCTGACCTTCGACCATCTGGCGCGGCGCGAGGGACGCTGGGTGGTGCTCGACCTGACGGGCAAGCACGGGCGCACCCGCACGGTGCCGATGCCAGGGTGGTGCAAGGCCGCCGTGGACGCCTGGACGCGGGCGGCGGGGCTGTCGAGCGGGCACGTCTTCCGCCCGACCGCGCCGCGCGGGGAGAAGGTGCTCGCGCGCGGGCGGCTCTCGCACGAGGCCGTGGCCCTGATCGTCCGCAAGTACGGCCAGCGGCTGGGGCACGCGGGCCTCACCCCGGAGGACCTGGAGGGCGTGCGGCTCGCCCCCCACGACCTGCGGCGGACCTTCGCCAAGCTCGCGCACCGGGGCGGGGCCCCGCTGGACCAGATTCAGCTCTCGCTGGGGCACGCGAGCCTCCAGACCACCGAGGTCTACCTGGGGGTCGAGCAGGACCTCGCCGAGGCGCCGGGCGACAGGCTGGGGTTGTCGCTGAGGGGGGACTGAGGCGGACTGCGGGGAGGGGCGGGCCCTACCCCACCCGCCGGGCGACCACCTTGTGGCCGACGACGCTGCCGGGGCCGGGCTCGCGCAGGAGTTGGGTGACCAACCAGACCTCCTCGGCGGGGTCCTGCCAGCGCCAGAGCACCCGGTCGCCGACCCGCACCGACCACCCGGCCCCGACGGTGATCGTGGCGAACTGGGGATCGTCATGCAACTTCCGGTGGGCGGCTTGGGGGGGAGGAGCGATTCCCGGCATCGTGCGCCCAGCCTAGGCCCGCGGCTGTCACCGCCCTGTCACATCCAGGGCGGTCACCTGCGGGCTGGGGCCGCGCGCCGCCCCGCCGTCAGGCCGTCTCGCCGCCGCGCGGCTCGAAGGTCGCCCGCAGGCCGCCCCGGGGGCGCAGGGTGATCGCCGTCTCGATCTCGACCGGGGGCCCCGGCACCACCCGCACGGCGTGGCGGCTGGCGATGGTGGCGAGGAGCAGCGGCGCCTCCATCCGGGCGAAGTTCTCGCCGATGCACACGCGCGGGCCCCCGCCAAAGGGGAAAAAGGCGTAGCGGGGATTGCGCTTCTCGAGGTCGCCCGCCCAGCGCCCCGGGCGGAACTCTTCGGGCGCGTCGTACCAGCGCGGGTCGTGGTGGACGACCCACTGGCTCATCACCAGGGCGGTGCCCGCCGGGATGAAGTGGCCGCCGAGCTCCAGGTCGGCCCGCGCGCGGCGGCCCACCGTCCAGACGGGCGGGATCACCCGCATCGCCTCCTGAACGACCTGAGTCGTGTACGTCAGGCGGGGCAGGTCGGCGAGGGTGGGCACCCTCCCGCCGAGTTCGCGGTCCAGTTCCCCGTGCAGGTGCTGCTCGGCCTCGGGGTGGCGGGAGAGCAGCCACCACGCCCAGGTCAGGGTGTTGGCGGTCGTCTCGTGCCCGGCCATGATCAGGTTTTTCGCCTCGTCGAGGAGCTGCTGATCCGTCATGCCGCGCCGCTCGTCGTCCTGCGCGGCGAGCAGGGTGGAGAGGAGGTCGCCCCGGTCCTCCCCGCCCTCCGCCCGGCGCTCGCGGATGAGGTCGGCGACGAAGCGGTCGATGCGTGAGGTGGCGTCCTGAAAGGCGGCGAACGCCTCCGGGTGCTCCTCGCCGCCCCGCAGGGCCGACCGGAGCAGCACGTCAGCCTCGAACATGTCGTTCATGGCCCGCTCGAAGGGCTCAGCCCGCTCGCCCATCTCCAGGTCGAACAGCGTCTTGGTGATGATGTCGAGGGTCAGGTGCATCATGTCCGAGTGCACGTCGCGGGTCTCCCCGGGCCGCACGCCCTCCACGTACCGGCGCGCGGCGTCCACCATCACCTCGCCGTAGGCCTGGATACGCTCGCGGTGGAAGGCGGGCTGCACCATCCGGCGCTGCCGCAGCCAGAAGTCGCCCTCGCTCGTCACGAGGCCGTTGCCGAACAGCAGCGTGTTGATCGCGGCGTTCTGGTACCCCTTGTCGAACAGCCGCCCGGTCTGCACGTGGATGAACTCGATCAGGTGCGGGTCGCTCACCAGGCACATGGGCGCGCCCTCCTCGGTCTTGCCGATCAACACGAGGTCGCCGTACGCCCGGGCGAGCGCGGGCAGGGTCTCCAGCGGGTTCGCCGCGCCCTCGCCGCCGGGCCGGGCCTCGGGGCGGGGCGGGAGCGGCAGGGTGTGCGGGGCGGGGTGAGGCTGGGTCATAGGACACCTCCGGGCGGCGCCAACACCGCGCGCCGCCTGACCCGCCCAGTATCCGAGCCTTTGCTCGCGTTTGCAACCCGCTGGGCGGGCGGGGCCGCTACCATGTCCGCGTGACGACGGGGCGAGGGACCCACCGCCGGGTGCTGGGCGTGAGCGGGGACATGGAGGTGCTCGCCTGCGGCCACCTGGTGCCGGGCTTCACGGGGAGCGCGGGATTCGGTCGGCTGCTGGAACGCGGATGGCCCGCGCACCCCCGGCTGCGGCGGTGCCCGGCGTGCCCGGACGAGGGGGTGACCGTTCCGGCGGCACTCGCGGAGGTCCCGGCGCCCCCGGAGGCCGTGGCGTGGTGGGCGCGGCTGGGGCTGCCGGAACGCGGCGCGTGGCTGGACCGCCTCGCCCCCGGGGAGGCGATGCCCCGGCTGCGGGGCCGGGCGGGCCGCTCTCCCCTGCCCGCCCGCGAGCGCGACCTGCTCGGCGGGGTGCTGCGCGCCGCCCACGGGGAGGCGCAGGAACTGGGGCTCACCCTGCGGGAGCTGGCGAGCTGCTCGGCCGCGCCCCCGCCGGTTCTGAGCGGCTGGGCGCTCGCCCGCGCCGCCGCCCGGCGGTACGAGGCCGGGCGGGCGGACGAGGGTTGAGTGCGGGCGACGCGCCGGGCAGGAACATCCGCGTGCCCCGCCTCATCCCACCGCCCCCCCGCCTGGCAAGGGCGGCTCTGATCGGGGCAGCGACGGGAAGCCTCACCCGTGAGGACGGACGCGGCCTGATGGCCGAGTTCCTGGCGGAGAGGAAGGGGGCGTGTGACCACCTTCGTCACCCACAAGATGGGGGAACCCCAGAGGAAGAGTGCCGGATGACGCTAGAAACTTAGATCACAGTTGGTGCGGCAGGGTTGGACGGGCGGGGAGCAGCCAGGTCGGCTATCCGCCCGATGTGCCACACGGGACGATCACGCTCAGGATCGGCGGAGTCCGGCAACGAGCCATTCGACCAGGCGCCGGGCGTCGTAGTGGGGGTCGCCCGCACCGATGCAGAGGTTGCCCACGCCGCGCATCAGTTCCAACGCCTCGACGTCGGGGCGGATCTCGTCAGCCTCCGCGGCGGCGCGCAGCAATCCAGCACACACCGGCACGAGACGGTCGAGGAAGTAGGCGTGCAGCGTGTCGAAACCGGCCTTATCCGCCCGCATCGCAGCGGCAAGGCCGTGCTTGGTGGTCAGGAAATCCACGAAGAGGTCGATCCACTTCGCCAGCGCCCCGTAGGGACTGGCGCTGCTCGCCAGGAGCCGTGGACCGGCCTCGGCACAGGCCTCGACCTGGTGGCGGTAGACGGCGACGATCAGGTCCGCCCGCGTCGGAAAGTGCCGGTAGATCGTGCCCACCCCCACCCCGGCTTTGAGCGCGATGTCCCGCACCGGCACCTCGACGCCGGACGTGACGAAGAGGGCAGCGGCGGCGTCGAGCAACGTCTGCTCGTTGCGCCGGGCGTCGGCCCGCTTGGACTGGCCTGCTTTCCCTGCCCTCTCGTCAATTTCCGTCACTTCAGCCGCTCCCCTCTGCCAGGTTTGACAAACGGAACATGATTCCGTATTCTTTTGGAACGGTGTTCCGCTTTTCAGCATACCCGAACGGACGCCCAGTGACCAGACCATCCCCGGTCACGACGAACTCGGCAGGCCAAGGAGGAAGACATGAACGGCAAAGTGTGGTTCATCACCGGCGCATCCCGCGGGTTCGGGCGTCTCTGGGCCGAGGCCGCCCTCGAACGGGGTGATCGGGTCGCGGCCACGGCCCGCGACGTGGCGAGCGTCGCCGACCTCGCCGGGCGCTTCGGGGACGCTGTTCTCCCCCTCGCGCTCGACGTAACCGACGCCGATCAGGCCCAGCGGGCCGTCGAGCAGGCTCACGCTCAGTTTGGCAGGCTCGATGTGGTCGTCAACAATGCGGGCTACTCGCTGGTAGGCACGATTGAGGAGGCGAGCGAGGCCGACGTGCGCGCTCAATTCGAGACCAACGTGTTCGGGGCCCTGCGGGTCGTCCGGGCGGCCCTCCCGCTGCTGCGGCAGCAGGGCGGCGGGCACATCCTCGGCGTCTCCAGCGGCGTCGGCCTGGTGGCGCTGCCGCTCATCGGTTATTACTGCGCGTCCAAGTGGGCCTTTGAAGCCCTGCACGACAGTCTGGCGCAGGAGGTGGCGTCTTTCGGCATCCGGGTGACCCTGGTCGAGCCCGGGGCCTACGCCACCGAGTTCGGGAGTCCCGCCTCGCTCCGGGTCGCGCCGGGCCTGGACGCCTATGCCGAGCTTCGGCAGGGGGTCATGGCAGGCCTGTCGAGCCAGGAGCAGGGCGACCCGCGGGCGACGGCGGCCGCCATCCTGACGCTCGTGGACGCCGAGCACCCGCCGCTGCGGCTCTTCCTGGGGAGTGGGAATCTGCCCTGGGTACGTGCCACATATGCTGAGCGCCTCGCTACCTGGGAAGTTTGGGAGGCCGTCTCCAACGCCGCGCAAGGCTAACTGGAGGCACGGCACGGGTCGGCCCCGGCCAGACGCCGACGGTGCGGAAACGGTCATTTTCGAGTCCGTTCCGCCGATGCGGAGGACACGCAGTTCTCGTATTGCGAAACACTGTTGCGGAGTCGCATTGAATGGCGAGAGAGCTTCGCAACGTCGCGCAAAGCGTGGTTGAGATCACCGGCGTCGTCCACTGTTCCGACTCTCGGATCACTCCGAAACGGCCTGCCTTCCCGTCGCGCCGCATGGCGGTTGCGGTCTACCCCCTCTGCTGCGCAACTCTCCGTGTGGAGAGGAGTACGGCCCGATGGCCCGAACGTCCGTAACGCTGACGCGAGCAGGTCGCCTCGCCCACTCCTCCCCCTTGATGGGGGAGATAGGGGGGTGAACGCCAGCGACTCACGGCGCGACGGGAAGACAAGACAGGCCAGCTTGCCCGCGCCGGCGCTTCCTCCGTCGTCCCCTCACCCCGGCCCTCTCTGCCCAGTCCCGCAGGGGGAGAACAACCGCCCACCCGCCGCCACAGAACACCAGACCTCCCAACGAAACCCCGCACCACACGAGCGCCGGGCCTCGCCCTCAGACGCCCAGGTAGGCCTTGATGATGTCCGGGTCGCCCATCAGCTCGCGGCTGGGGCCCTCCTTGACGAGGCGCCCGAGTTCGAGGACGTAGGTGCGGTCGGTGACCTTGAGGACCTGCCGCACGTTCTGCTCGACGAGGAGGACCGTGAGCCCGAGTTCGCGCAGCGAGCCGATCACCCGCATGACCTCCGAGACGACGAGGGGGGCGAGGCCCAGGCTCGGCTCGTCCATCAGGAGGACTTCGGGCTCGCTCATCAGCGCGCGCCCGATGGCGACCATCTGCTGCTCGCCCCCCGAGAGGGCGGCGGCGGGGGTGAGGCGTTTTTCGGTCAGGCGCGGGAAGAAGTCGTAGACCTTCTGGAGGTTCGCCGCCCGGTTCGCCTTCGTGCGCGGGAGGTAGGCGCCCATGAGCAGGTTTTCCTCCACCGTCATCTGCCCGAAGAGCTGGCGCCCCATCGGCACGTGCGCCACGCCGAGGTCGGTGATCTTGTGCGGCGGCACCCCGTTGAGGTTGTGGCCCCGGTAGGTGGCCGTCCCCGCGCGGGCCCGCAGCATCCCCGAGAGCACGCGCAGGATGGTGCTCTTGCCGCTGCCGTTGCCGCCGACGAGTCCGACGAGTTCCCCCTTGTCCACGTGCAGGCCGACGCCGAAGACGACCTGCACCTCCCCGTAGGCGACCTCCAGGCCCTCGGCGCTGAGCACGCGGTCGCGGACGGGGGCGGGCACGGGCGCGGGCCGAACGCTAGTCATGGTCGTCTCCGAGGTACGCCCGCACCACGTCGGGGTGGGTGGCGACGGCCTGGGGATGGCCCTCCGCCAGAAGCTCCCCGAAGGCCATGCAGATCACGTGGTCGGACAGCGACATGATCACGTGCATGATGTGCTCGACCATCACGATGCCGAGCCCCGACTGGGCGAGCGTGCGGATCAGGGCCACCATCTCCTGCTGGGCGGGGGGGTTGAGGCCCGCGATGCTCTCGTCGAGAAAGAGCATCCGGGGCTCCAGCGCGAGCGCCTTGGCGAGTTCGAGGCGGCGGCGCCGGGCGAGGTTGAGCTGCGAGGCGGGCTGCGTGGCCCGGTCGGCGAGGCCCACCCGTTCGAGAACGGCATAGGCGCGGTCCTCCGCCTCCCGGCCCCGGTGGCGCAGGAAGGCCGCCACCAGGACGTTTTCGAGCACGCTGAGGTCCTCGAAGGGCCGCTCGACCTGGAAGGTGCGGGCCATGCCCATCCGGGCGCGGGCCTGCGGCTGGACGTGGGTCACGTCGCGCCCGGCGAAGGTGACCCGCCCGGCGCTGGGGCGCACGAAGCCGGTGAGCGCGTTAAAGAGGGTGGTCTTCCCCGCCCCGTTCGGGCCGATCAGCCCCAGGATCTCGCCGGGCCGCACCGCGAGGCTGATGCCCTTCACCGCCGTCACGCCGCCGAAGCGCACGGTGACGCCCTCGGCGGTCAGCAGCGGCGGTCCCCCCGGCGCGTGGACGATTTGACCGGGGAACTCGGTGAGTTCGGGCAGGGTCGGCGGCGTGCGGGAGGGCGTGGTCATCGCGCCGTCCCCAGCTTGCGCCCGCCCCGCTGGAACAGGCCCAGGATGCCGTCCGGGGCGAAGAGCGTGACGGCGAGGATGAGCACCCCGTAGATCAGGAGGTTGGCGCTGGCGAACACAGTGCGGAAGACCTCCCCGAAGGTGGCGAGCAGGAGCGCCCCGATCACCGGCCCCTGGATGCTCGCCCGCCCGCCGATGATCGCCATCAGGGCGATCTGCACCGAGACGGGCAGTTCGAGCAGGGTGTGCGGCTCGAAGGCTTGCAGGTAGATCGCGTACAGGCTGCCGCCCAGCGCCGTGAGGGCGGCGCTGAGCATAAAGGCCACGAGCTTCATCCTGGCCGGGTCGATCCCGAGCGCCCGCGCCCCGTCCTCGTCCTCACGCACGGCCTGGAGGGCGTACCCCAGCCGCGAGCGGCGCAGGAGGTGGGTGACGAGCAGGGTCAGCGCCACGAAGGCGAGGGCGAGGCCGTACTCCACCCGGCGGTCGAAGAGGTCGAGCCCGAGGAAGGTGGGCAGCTCGGGCATGAACAGGCCCTCCGAGCCGCCCGTCCACTCGGAGTTGATGGCGACGAGCCGCAGCACGAGCGCGACCGCGATGGTGGAGAGGGTGAAGTAGCTGCCCCGCAACCGGAAGGTCAGCGCCCCCCACACGGCGGCGAGCAGCACGGCGAGGCCCATGCCGATCAATGCCCCCCACCACGGGGCGACCGGGCCGCCGAGGAAGGCGGGGACGCGCTCGGGCGTGGCGAGGAGCGTCATCGTGTACGCGCCCACCCCCACGAAGGCGGCGTGCCCCAGGCTGAGCTGCCCGGCCCAGCCGCCGAGGACGTTCCAGCTCATCGCCAGCCCCGCGAAGATCAGGGTCGAGACGCCGAAGTTCAGCGCCTTGCCGAACACGAAGGGGTAGAGCAGCATGACGGCGAGGAGGGCGAGGCTCAGCCACACGTTGCCGAAGGTCAGCGCCCGGGGGCGGGCGGCACTCAGGGGCGCGGTCGTCGTCATACGCGCTTCACCGTCCGCCCGAACAGCCCCTCGGGGCGCAGCAGCAGCACGAGCAGGAAGGCGACCAGCCCGTAGGCGTCGCGGTAATTGTTGCTGATGTAGTAAGCCCCCAGCGACTCCACCACCCCGAGCACCAGCCCGCCCGCGACGGCGCCCGGCAGGTTGCCCAGCCCGCCGAGGACGGTGACGATAAAGGCCTTGGTGGTGTAGTTCTCGCCCACGGTGGGAAAGGCGTAGAGCAGCGGCATCAGCAGCACCCCCGCGACGGCGGCGAAGGCCACCCCCAGCCCGAAGACGATGGCCTGGATGTGGGCGGTCTTCACGCCCTGCAATTCCGCCCCGAGCGGATTTTGCGCGGTGGCGCGGATGGCGCGGCCCAGCTCGGTGCGGTAGAGCAGCAGGTTGAGCCCCGCGATGGCGAGCGCCGTGCCCAACCCCGCGATCAGAAGCGGAATGCTGACCTGCACGCCGCCGAGCTGGAAGGTGTTCGTCGCGTAGGGGACGTTGATGTTCTGCGGCTGCGCCCCGAAGGTCAGGAGGAGCGTATTGCTGATGATCAGGCCGATGCCCAGGGTGGCGAGCATACTCCCCTCGCTCAGCCGGTCGCCGAGCCGCGCGAGGACGAGGCGCTGGATCACGAAGCCCAGCGCGAAGCCCACGGGCGCGGCCACGAGCAGGCTGAGGTAGGGGTCGAGGTCGAAGGTGCGAAAGAGCGCCAGCGTGATGAACATGCCGATGGCGAGAAAGTCGCCGTGCGCGAAGTTGATCACCCGCATCACCCCGAAGATCAGGCTGAGGCCGGTGCCGATCAGGGCGTAGAGCCCCCCGGTGAGGAGCCCCTGCGCGAGCGTCTGTATCAGGGCCGTGAGGCCAGCTTGGTCCATGTGGGCTCCGGGAGGGGAAGGGGTGGGTGATCAGGAGCAAAAGCGAGAGAAGAGCTTTTTGCTCCTCCCCCTTGAGGAGAGAGGCTGGGACTCGCAGAGCTGCTTGCAGAGGGGGTGAGCGGGATGGGCGTCGAGAAGCCAGCAGGCAGGGGGAAGGCATCTTCTCGGCGTTGAAGTTCGCCCCGTCGCCCCCTCACCCCGGCCCTCTCTCCTTCGGAGCTGGACCAGTCCCGCCAGGGGCGAGGGAGAAAAACTCCTCCCCGCCCCTCACCGCTCGAACTTGAGCGTGCGCGGCACGACCGTCTTGGGATAGACGGGCACAAAGGCCCCGCCCTGCACCTGCTGGGCCACCATCGCCAGCGGGTTCTGGTTGCGGAAGCCCTCGTAGTCCTTGAACTGGACTGGCCCGAAGGCGGTCTGCATCGTCAGGGAGTTCAGGGCCGCCTTCACCTTCTCGCGGTCGGTGCCCCCAGCGCGGCGGATCGCCTCGGCGGCGGCGAGGACGCCCGCGTAGGCCTGGGCGGCGTGGTAGCTCGGGTCCTGGCCGCCCAGCGCTTTCTTGAGTTCCACGTTGAGCTTCTGGGTGCCCGCGTAGCGCAGTTGCGGAATCCAGGCGGTCGCGGTGACGACGTTCTCGGCGGCGCTCCCGGCGTCCTTCACGAACTCGGGCAGCGCGAAGCCCGCCGCGCCCCCGGCGAAGAGGCGGGGCTTCACGCCGACCTCGCGCGCCTGACGCATCAGGGCGACGGAATCCTCCGCGTAGGAGACCATCAGGATGCCGTCGGGGTTTTTCGCCTTGATGCGGTTCAGGACCGGGCGGAAGTCGGTCAGGCCCTTGTCGTAGCGCTGGTCCTCGACGATCTGGATGCCGTAACTCTTGGCGAGGTCCTGGGCGGCGTCGGCCACGCTCTTCTCGAAGGCGCCCGTGCCCGCGATGACCGCCATCGTCTTGAACTTGTGGTCGCGGAAGATGTTGAGGATGACGCGGGCGTACTCGGTGGCGGGCTGGTTGAGGCGGAACACGTAGTCGTTGCCGGGCTTGGTGATGTCGTCGCCGCTGGAGCTGAAGACGAGCGCGGGGACCTTCTGGCGGGCGAGGTACTGCGCCTGCGCCTTGACGAGGCTCGACGAGTACTCGTTGAGCACCAGCGGCACCCCGGCGTTCACCAGCCGCTCGGCGGCGGCGAGGCCCTTGTTCACGTCCGAGGCGTTGTCCTCGATGACGAGTTCTATTTTCCGGCCCAGGACGCCCCCCCGGCGGTTGACCTCCTCGACGCCGACCTTGAAGCCCGCGAGCTGCATCTTGCCGAACTCGGCGAAACGGCCCGTGACCGACGTGATCGCGCCGATCTTGATCGTGCCCCCCTGGGCCTGGGCGGCGCCGAGCAGGGCGAGGCTGAGGGTAAAGAGGGTGACTGTGCGCATGGGGAACTCCTTGTGGCGGGAGGGGAGGGTCAGGGGTGGGCGTGGTGCCTGCGGACGGCCCCCGCGACGCGGGTGAGGTGCGCCCGCATCGCGGCCTCGGCGCCGGGGCCGTCGCGCTGGCGCAGGGCGTGTTCGACGGCGCGGTGTTCCTCGTGGCTGCGCCGCAGGTGGGCGGGGTCATTCAGGAGCAGCGGCCCGGCCAGCCGCATCTCGCGGGCGAGAAGTTCGGCGTGGCGGGCAAGCCGCCCGTTGCCGCAGGTCTGCACGATGATTCTGTGGAAGCGGGCGTCCAGCTCCCGGAAGCCCCGGTGATCGGCCACCGCCGCCGCGCCCTGGGCGTCGAGCACCCCGCGCAGGGCCGCGAGGTCGGTCCCGCCCATCCGCCCCGCCGCGAGGCAGGCCGCCAGCCCCTCGACCGCCGCGCGCAGCTCGTAGAGTTCGAGCAGTCCGGAGACGTCGAGCCGCGCGACCTCCACCCCCCGGCGCGAGTGCTCCACCGCCAGCCCCTCCCCCACCAGCAGCAGCACCGCCTCCCGCACGGGCGAGCGGCTCACCCCGAGCTGCCGGGCGAGTTCGGGCACGCTCAGGCGGGTTCCCGGCGCGAGGTCCCCCGCCAGGATCGCACCGCGCAGCCGCTCGCGCACGGCGTCCACCACCCGCGCGCTGCCCACCGGTTGAAGCAACACCAAAGGCACCTCCTTCCCTCCGGGGAGCCCGGCGGACGTAGATGAAAAGCTTGAGGAACAGATGAAGTGTTACATGTAACAGGCTGGAGCGCAAGAGGCGAGGGGAGGCGACTCCGGGCCCGTGGTCGGCACGTCTCACGTGACAGGACCGGGGAAGGCGCGCTCATCCGGGGGGGAGAAGGGGCAGGGTCTCCCCTCCCTGCGCCCCGTCCCGCCTCGCCAGGTTGAGGACGCTCACGCCGAGCAGCCGCACGCCCCGCCCCTCGATCAGGTCCGGGGTGAGGAGCCCGGCGGCGACCTCGGCGATCTCCCCGGCCCCTTGCAGCCGCCGCTCGCCGGTCCTGCGGCGCGTGACCGGCGTCCAGTCCCCGTACCGCAGCTTGAGGACCACCGTGCGGCCCACGTAGCCGCGCCGGGCGAGGCGGTCGGCGACCTCCGCCGCGACACCAGGCAGTTCGGCGAGCAGGGCCTCGCGCGTCGTGCGGTCTTCCTCGAAGGTCCGCTCCACGCCGATGGACCGCGCCTCGCGGTGCGCCTCGACGGGCCGCTCGTCCACGCCGCGCGCGAGGTCGTGGAGCCGGGGCGCGAGCTTGCCGGGGCCGAGCAGGGTCCGCAGGACGGGGAGGGACCTCGCGCGCAGGTCCGCGCCCGTCCGGATGCCGTGCGCCCGCAGCTTCCCGGCGATCACCGGGCCTACCCCGTGGAATTCCTCGACCGGCAGAGCGGCGAGCAGGGCGTCCACCTCCTCCGGGCGGATCACGGTCAGCCCGGCGGGTTTGCGCAGCCCGCTGGCGAGCTTGGCGAGAAACTTGTTCACCGACACCCCGGCCGAACAGGTCAGGCCCGTCTCCGCCAGGATGTCGGCCTGGATGCTGCGGGCCATCTCCTCGGCCTGGTCGAGGGTCCGGCCCTCCCGGGTCACGTCGAGGTAGGCCTCGTCGAGGGCCAGCGGCTCGATCACGTCGGTGTACCGAGAGAAGAGGCCGTGAATCTGGGCGGAGACGGCGCGGTACAGGTCCATCCGCTGCGGGATGAGGACGAGCCCCGGGCAGCGCTGGACGGCGAAGTGGACGGGCATGGCGCTGCGCACCCCGAAGCCCCGGGCGACGTAGTTGGCGGTCATGACGGCCCCCCTGCGGGCGGTGGCGATCACGGCGACGGGCTCCCCCGCCAGCTCCGGCCGCTCGCGCAGCTCGACCGAGGCGTAAAAGGCGTCCATATCCACGTGCACGACAGCTCGGGTCATGGGGGCAGTGTGACGCGGCGGGCGGGGTCAGGGCGAGTGCGGAGGCGGGCGGGCGCACAATGGGGCGCGATGACCCACCCGCCGATCACGTCACCGAGGAACTGGGCCGGGAACTACACCTACCACGCGGCGAGCTGGCACCGCCCGCGCGACGTGGAGGAGGTGCGGGCCCTCGTCGCCCGCGCGGACCGGGTGAAGGTCTCGGGCACCCGCCACTCCTTCAACGGCGTCGCGGACACGACCGGGGCGATGCTCTCGCTGGAGCACCTGAACCGCGTCGTGGGGCTGGACGAGGAGCGGCGCACGGTCACCGTGGAGGGCGGGGTGCGGTACGGGGAGCTGGGCCGCTTCCTGCACGCGCGGGGGTATGGCCTGCCGAACCTCGCCTCCCTCCCGCACCTCTCGGTCGCGGGGGCCTGCGCGACGGCCACCCACGGCTCGGGCGACCGGCTGGGCACCCTCGCCACGTCCGTCTGCGCGCTGGAACTGGTGACGGCGGGCGGCGACCCCGTGGCCCTCTCCCGCGAGGAACACGGGGAAGCGTTTCGGGGCATGGTCGTCGCGCTCGGTGGCCTCGGCGTCGTCACGCGGCTCACGCTGGAGGTCATCCCGACCTATCAGGTCCGCCAGGACGTGTACGAGGGGCTGAGCCTGGAGGCGCTGGAGGACAACTTCGGGGCGGTGATGTCGGCGGCGGACAGCGTGAGCCTCTTCACCGACTGGGGAAGCGGGCGGTTTCACCAGGCGTGGCTCAAGCGGCGGGTGCGGGAGGGCGAGACCTTCAGGCCGGAGCCGGAATGGTTCGGGGCCACCCCCGCCCCGGAGGACCGTCACCCCATTCCGGGCCTCTCCGCCGTGAACTGCACCCCGCAGAGGGGCGCGGCGGGCCCCTGGCACGAGCGGCTGCCGCACTTCCGGCTGGAGGACACGCCCAGCAGCGGCAAGGAACTCCAGAGCGAGTATTTCGTCCCGCGCGAACACGGCCCCGCCGCCCTGCGCGCCCTGCACGGGCTTGGCGAGCAGATCGCCCCCCTCCTCCAGGTCTCGGAGGTCCGCACGGTGGCGGCGGACGGGTTGTGGCTGAGCCCGGCCTACGAGCGGGAGAGCGTGGCCTTCCACTTCACCTGGCACCGGGACGAACGGGCGGTGCGCGAATTGCTCCCGGCCCTCGAAGCCCGGCTCGCGCCCTTCGGCGTCCGCCCGCACTGGGGCAAGGTGTTCACCCTGCCGCCCGCGCACCTGCGCGCGTCGTACGCGAGGCTGCCCGACTTCCGGGACCTGCTCGTGTCCCTTGACCCCCGGGGCAAGTTCCGCAACGCCTTTCTGGAGACGTTCATCTTTGGGGCGTAGGCGGTGGGGACGCCCCGTTGCGCACAGGCCACGGGCGGGCGCAGGATGGGGCCTCCAACCCCTGATCCCGGCCCCTCTCCACGAGGGGAACGGTCACCTCGCTCCCGGAGGCACCCATGCGTCACCTCGTCCTGGCCGCGCTGCTCACCCTCTCCGTGTCGCTGGCCGCGCCCGTGCAGCTTCGGGCGCCCGACGGGTTGATGCTGTACGGCGAGTCGGTCTCCCCCGCCCGGCCCCGGGGCGTGGTGCTCCTCCTGCACGCGGCGGGGCAGAACCTGCACGAGTTCGACGGGATCGCGCCCAGATTCGCGCGGGAGGGCTACGCCTCGCTCGCGCTCGACGGGCGGTTCGGCGGCGAGTACGACGGACGGCACAACCGCACGGTGGCGGGCCTGGGCGACCGGACGCTGACCGGGACGGACGCGCTGGCGGACCTCGGCGTGGCGCTCGCGTGGCTGCGGGAACGCCACCCGGGCCTCCCCGTCTTCGCGCTGGGAGGCGGCCAGAGCGGCGCCCTGCTCTTTGTCCTCGCGGCGCGGCATCCGGACCTCGCCGGGATTCTGGCGTTCAGCCCCAACCGGGGTGATCTTTTCGACCTGGACGCCCTCGCCGAGGCGCGGCGGGTGCGGGTGCCCGTCTTCGTCACGAGCGGCGACGAGCCCTTCGAGATCGCGGCGGCGCGCGACCTGCTCGCGGCGGCGGGCTCGTCGCGCCGGGTCCGGTACGTCCCGCCCGGGTTCGGCCTGCGCGGGGTGGCGAACCTCGATCCCGCCAAGACGACGGAGAAGGCGGTCACGGAGGGGTACTGGGCCGCCGTCCTCCGCTTCCTGCGGGGGTCGTAGAAACATTGTTGGCGGGCACCCGGTTCGGGCCCGAGTCACCCTGACGGTAAGAGTTCTGCAAGGGCAGGGCTGTTCATCATTGAACGAGTTGTTCCCGGGCCCCGGATCACGCGGGACCCACCTCACCCTCCGCGCTCCGCTCTTTCCCTTCACCAGGGGTGGTTATGTCCTCGGCACCGCACGACCCTTCCTTCCTCCGCACCCTTCCGGACCGCGCCTTCGCGGCGACGCTGGACCTCTACGCCCGCCTGACGGGGGCGCGGGCGGCCCGGCTCACGCTGACGGACGGCGGGGCGTCCTGGCAGGGCGGCTGGCCGCTGGGGGCGGCGGAGGGCGGGGACCCCGGGGCGCCGCACACGCTCTCGTTCCGGCACGGCGGGGTGGGCGGCACGCTGACGCTCTGGGGAGGCCGTCCCCTCCCGGCCGGGCACGCGGGGGCGGAGGGGCACCCCTTCGTCGCCGCGCTGCGGCACGAGTGGGAGCTGCACGCGGGGCAGGCCACGTTGCAACAGGCGCACGACCAGCTTCAGGCGATGGTGCAGGCCGCGCCGCTGGCGGTGTATTCCCTCACGCTGGAGGGGCTGGTCAAGCAGTGGAACGCGGCGGCGGCGGAGACGCTGGGCCTGCCGGGCGAGCAGGTGCTCGGGCGCGAGGTCGAGGACGACCGGCTGCGGGGTGCCTTCGCGGCCCTGCGGCGCAGCGTGGCGCGCGGACCCCACCCCACCCCGCCCCAGCACCTGCAACTGAGGCCACCGGGCGGCGAGCCGGTGGACGTGACGCTCACCGCCGCGCCGCTGCCGGGCGGGCTGGTGGGCACGGCGCAGCGGGTCCCCCGCGAGGAGGGGCAGCGCCACCACGCGGCGCAGCAGCTCGCCCTGCTCGAATCGGTCCTCGCGCACGCCAACGACTCGGTGCTGATCACGGAGGCCGAGCCGCAGGACCTGCCGGGGCCGCGCATCGTGTACGCGAACGCGGCCTTTACCCGCACGACGGGCTACTCGCTGGAGGAGGTGATCGGCCAGACCCCCCGCCTCCTGCACGGGCCGCGCACCGACCGCCGGGCGCTCGACAAGATTCGCAAGGCGCTCAAGAAGTGGAAGAGCGTGCAGGTCGAGGTGGTGAACTACCGCAAGGACGGCTCGGAGTTCTGGGTCGAGCTGTCCATCGCGCCCGTCGCCGACGAGACGGGCTGGTACACCCACTGGATTTCGATCCAGCGCGACATCTCCGACCGCAAGAGATTCGCCGAGCACCTCGACCGCGAGCGGGCGCGGGTCCTCGAACTCGCGGCGAAGAACGCGCCGCTCTCGCAGGTCCTCGCGCGGCTGGCGGGCACCCTGGAGCGGCAGTTCGAGGGACGGCGGGCGGCGGTCGTGCTGCCCGGCGAGCCCCCCGAGGTCTACACCGCGCACGGGGACGAGGGGCCCGAGCGGGAGAGCTGGGCGCTCGTGGCGGCCCGCCCTGGGGAGGAGCGCTTCACCCTGCCCCTCGGCGCGGCCCCGCGGGTGTGGCACGTCTGGCGGCACCCGATCCGGAGCGGCGAGGGCGAGGCGCTGGGCACGCTGCTCCTGCTGGGCAAGGACGCCGCGCCCCCCAACGCGGACGAGCGGGCGCAGCTCGACGCGGGATCGGGCCTCGCCGCGCTGGTGATCGAGCGCGCCCGGGCGCACTCGGCGCTGGAGCGCCACGCCCTGTACGACCCCCTCACCAACCTGCCCAACCGGGTGCTGTTCGAGCGCGAACTCAAGCGCACCCTGGCCGAGGCCACGGCGGCGGGCAGGCCGGTCGCCGTCGGGTTGATGGACCTCGACCGCTTCAAGCTGGTGAACGACACGCTCGGGCACAGCGTCGGGGACGCGCTGCTCCAGCAGGTGGCCGCCCGGCTGCGGGGGGTGCTCGGCGGGGGCGACACCCTCGCCCGCATGGGCGGCGACGAGTTCCTGCTCGTGCTGGGGGGCGCGGCGACCTCGCCCGGCATCCAGGCGGCGGCCGAGCGGCTGCTGCACACCTTCACCCAGCCCTTCAACCTCGCGGGGCACGAGGTCTTCGTGCGGCCGAGCATCGGGTTCACGGTCTTTGCGCACGCGGCGACGGCGGTCGAGCACCTCCTCCAGCAGGCGGACACCGCCATGTACCAGGCCAAGCGCCGGGGCGGCGGGTACGCCGTGTATACCCCGGAAGGCGAGGAGCGCCTCGCCGCGATGACGCTGGAAACGGCCCTCAACCGCGCCCTGGAGCGGCAGGAATTCGTGCTGCACTACCAGCCGCAGTGGGAGGCCCGCAGCGGAAGGCTGGTGGGGGTCGAAGCCCTGCTGCGCTGGCAACATCCCGACCTCGGGCTGGTGCCGCCCGCCGACTTCATTCCCCTGACCGAGGTGACGGGGCTGATCGTGCCCATCGGCGCCTGGGTGTTGCGCCAGGCCTGCGAGCAGGCGGTGGCGTGGACGGCCCTCGCCCCCGGTCTCCGGATGTCGGTCAATCTCTCCGCCCGGCAGTTTCTGGAACCCAACCTGATCGAGACGGTGACCTGGGCGCTGCGGACCTCGGGCCTGCGCCCGGAGCGGCTCGAACTCGAACTTACCGAGAGCATGTTGATGCAGGCCCTGGAGGCGCAGGGAACCTTGCGGCGCCTCAAGGACCTCGGGGTGCGGGTGGTCGTGGACGACTTCGGGACCGGGTACTCCAACCTCGCCTACCTCAAGCAGTACCCCATCGACGGGCTCAAGATCGACCGCTCCTTCACGGCGGGCGTGGCGAGCGACCTCCCCTCGGCGGGACGCGACGAGGCCCTCGTCCGGGCGGTGATGAATCTCGCCCAGGCGCTGGGGCTGGAGGTCACGGTGGAGGGGGTGGAGACGGCCCCGCAGCTCGAGTTCCTGCGCACGCACGCCTGCGACTACGTGCAGGGCTACCTCACGGGCAGGCCCCAGGACGCGCGCGCGCTCGGAACCCTGCTGGAGGAGAGCCGCGTCGCCCCGGCCCGCTGAAGCCCGGCTTGCTCGCTCCTCTGCGGCGACCCTGCCGGTGAGGAGGCGCTGACGCCCCCCACCCGGCGCTCCTCACCGCCTGTTGGGCTCCCGGGGCCGCGTGGGCCGGGCCTTCATCTTCGGAGGGGCCCCCGCAGTCAGCCTCCTGTGAGGGCGCCGCGCCTACCCTTCACACCGGAAAAACTGCCCACGACCTCCGCTTGCGCCCCCGAAAGGAAGGCATGTCCGCACCCCACCTCTGCCCCGCCTGTCCGCCCCCCCCCGCCGAGGGGCGTGGGTCCGCCCTGGTCCTCCATGTCGGCTGAACCGTCGGCCGAATCCGGGGTCCACCCCCTGCTGGAGCGCGACCTGCGGGCGCTGGGGCTCGACGAGACCGCGCCGCCGGACCCCGGGGCGTGGCGGCAGCTTCTCTCGCGGGTCTCGGAGACCTGCGCCCGGGTCGACGCGGACCGGGCGCAGGCGGCGCGCGCCGGGCAGGAGCAGCGGGCCTTTTACGAGGGCATCCTGGGCCGCCTGCCCGTCGAGGTGGTCGTGCTCGACCCGGGGGGCCGCTACCTGTTTTGCAACCGGGCCGCCATTCGCGACGACACCATCCGGGCATGGATCATCGGCCGCAGCGACCGCGAGTACGTCGAGCACCGGGGCTTCGACCCGGAGGTGGCACACCGCCGCGAGGCCCAGTTCCGGGCGGCGGTCGAGGGGGGGCGCCCGGTCTCCTGGGAGGAGACGTTCCCCGGCTCCCCCGGCCCCCGGCACCACCTGCGGCACTTCAACCCGGTGTTCTCGCCGGACGGGCGGCTGGAGCTGGTGCTGGGCTACGGCCGCGACATCACCGAGCGCCGCGAGGCGCAAGAAGCCCTCGAGCGGCTCAACGGCGAGCTGGAGCGGCGGGTCGAGGAGCGCACCGAGGAGCTGCGGCGGATGGGCGAGCAGCTTCAGCACGACGCCTTCCACGACGCGCTGACCGGGCTGCCCAACCGCGCGCTGCTGCGAGACCGGCTGGGGCAGGCCATCGAGCGCGCCCACCGCCGACCGGGGGGGCAGTTCGCGGTGCTGCTCCTCGACTGCGACCGCTTCAAGGGGGTCAACGATTCCCTCGGGCACACGGCGGGCGACGCCCTGCTCGTCGAGCTGGCGGGGCGGCTGCGGGGCTGCGTGCGGCCCCTGGACACGGTGGCGCGCATGGGCGGGGACGAGTTCGTGATCCTGCTGGAGGAGGTGGACCCGGCGGAGGCGCTGCGGGCGGCCGAGCGCGTCCAGCGGGCCCTGGGGACGCCACTGTCCCTGGGGGGCCAGGACGTGCAGATGTCGGCGAGCATCGGGGTGGTCCTCGCCGACCCGGCACACGGCGGTCCCGAGGACGTGCTGCGCGACGCGGACATCGCCATGTACCGGGCCAAGGCGCGCGGCCGGGCGGGGCACCAGCTCTTTACCGCCGAGCTGCGCGCCGAGGCGCAGGGGCTGATCACCCTGGAGCGTGACCTGCGCGCCGCCGTGCGGGAGGGGCAGCTCACGGTCGAGTACCAGCCGATCGTCGCCCTGGGCAGCGGGGAGCCGGAGGGCTTCGAGGCGCTCGTGCGCTGGTCGCACCCCACCCTGGGGCCGGTCTCCCCCGCCCAGTTCATCCCGGTCGCCGAGGAGAGCGGGCTGATCCTCGACCTCGACCGCTGGGTGCTGCGCGAGGCGTCGGGGCGAATGGAGGCCTGGCGGCGGGAGATCCCGGGCCCGGGCCCCCTGAGCCTGAGCGTGAACTTCTCCGGCCAGCAGTTCGCCCAGCCCGACCTGTGCGAGCGGGTCGAGGAGATCCTGCGCGAGACCGGCTTCGACCCGCGGCGCCTGAAGATCGAGATGACCGAGAGCGTTCTCGTGCAGGACTCGGAGGTCGCCCGCGCGAACTTTGACCGCCTGCGGGCCCTCGGGATCGGGCTGCACATCGACGACTTCGGGACCGGCTACTCCTCGCTGGGCTACCTCCAGCACCACCCGGTCAACGTCATCAAGATCGACCGCTCCTTTATCACGCGCATGTCGTCCAGCCCCGAGAGCGCCGAACTCGTCCGCACCATGATCGGCATGGCCCGGCACCTCGGCCTGCGGGTCGTTGCCGAGGGCATCGAGTCGGCGGAACAGCTCGGCGCCCTGCGCGCGCTGGGCTGCGACTACGGGCAGGGCTACCTCTTCTCCCGGCCGCTCGGCGAGGGGGCGGCGGCCCTGTTCTTGCAGGGCGTGCGCGGGGCCGCGACCAGCCACGGGGTCACCCCCTGAGCCTGCCCGCCGGACCAGGGCCAGGGCGGGCAGGCTTCAGATCAGGAACCGGAGGGGGCTAGGAGGTGGAGACCCCCTGATTGCCCGCCCGCCTGAAGGCGAAGCCCAGCAGCGCGAGGGCCGCCAGGGCCAGCAGCGCCCACGGCCCGGCCGCGCCCAGGCTATCCGCCAGCGTGCCCAGCGGGTTTGCCAGCCCCACCCGGTCCCCCAGCCAGCCCAGCGAGGCCAGGACCGCGAGCGACGCACCGAGGGTGCGCACCGGGGTATAGAGCCTCGTTTGCGCCAGCAGGATCAGCCACGGCATCGTCACGGCGATGACGATGAGCTGCATCGCCTCGATCCCCAGGTTGAACCCCAGCAGACTCAGCGCCGTCTGCCACGGGCTGAGGTCGAGTTCGGCCAGGGTGGAGGAAAAGGCCAGCCCGTGAATCAGCCCGAACCCCCCCGCGATGACGAGCTCACGCCCCGGGAAGATCGGCCGCAGGGCGTGCACGGCCGAGACCAGGATCGAGACCGCGATCAGCGCCTCGATGGGGGCATCCGGCACGTTGACGATCCGCAGGGTGCCCAGCAGCAACGTCAGCGAGTGGCCGACGGTGAAGGCGGTGGTGATCTTGACGATGTTCAGCAGCGAGCGCCGGGGGCCGCCGAACGCCCCCCAGTGGGGCCGACGGTTCATGACGGCCAGCAGTGGGGCGGGCAGCAGCAGGGTGAGCAGGAACAGGAGGTGGTCGGTGCCCTCGGCAATATGCTGCATCCCCAACTTGAAGATGCCGACGAAGCCCTGCCAGGCGTTGCCCTGCGCTTGATTCACCGGCAGGAGCGGTACCTGTCCGGTACGCGGGTCGGTGCGGATGACGCCGACCTCGACGTTCTCGTTGCCGCTCTCCTTGTTCAGCCCGCGTTCCCAGTCGCGCCGGATGGACACGAGGACGCTGTGGGTCACCACCTGATGCACGATGGCGTCGTACCTCAGCGTGAAGGCGCGGGTGCTCGCCCCGGCCGGGGGGGTGAGCTGCACGGGCACCACGAATTCCTGATACGGGCCGGTCGCGGCCTGCTGCACCTGCGAGAGGGTGGGCTCGCCGATCTCGACCGCCCAGGCCTGCCCGGAGGGCGTGGTGGCGGCGAGGTGACGCCGCAGGTAGGTGCGGAGCTGGGGGCCGTACTGCTCCAGCGCCGAGGCGTTGCCGAGCAAGTTCCAGCGGGTCGCCAGTTGCAGCTCGTTCAGCGGCAGGGCGAGGTCCGCCGTGACCGACGACGGGTGGAGGTCGAGCTGAAGGGTCGTCGTCGGCATCGGGTGGGCGAGGCCGCGCCCCGGCAGCAGGGCGAAGACGAGGGCGAGGAGCCAGCTCAGGAGGGGGGGTCGGGGAAGGGTCAAGGCGTCACCTCGGGGACGGGGGGGGGGGCGGGGAGACGGCCCGGCCCCCCCGCCCGGTCCGGCGGCGTTCAGAAGGAGAAGCTCGCGCCGTAGTCGCGGGTGTGGTCGCGCCAGACGGTGTGGTAATGGATCTGCGAGCGGTACACGATGCCGTTCTGGCACACGAACTCGATCCAGACGCTGGGGCCGTCGATGCGGACGTAATCGGCGGTGCTCGTCAGGCCGGTGCTCCCCGAGTAGGCGATGTACGTGCTGTCCAGCTCGTTCTCGTAGATGCCGAGCAGGGCGGCGGCCGTCGTGTCGTCCACGTCCTGCACCCAGGGCTTGATGGCCGCGAGCACGAGGGCCTTCTGGTCCGCGCTCAGCCCGCTCACGGCGAGGCCCGACTTGGTGCTCGGGAACTGGCCGTCCTCGCCCGGTCCCAGCAGCACGTCGCTGAAGGTCTGCGAGAGCTTGGCGGAGGCGAGCTGGGTGCTGCTCAGGCCCGCGAGCATGTTCACCATGCCCTGCTGCTCCTGGTACAGCGGCGCGTAGGTGGTCGTGCTCCCGCTCGTGCCGGGGGCCGGGCACCCGCTGGTGATGACGTTGACCGTGCTTCCCGTCACCGACCAGCACTTGGGCTCGATGCCGGTGAACTTGGGCGTGGCGCCCGTGACCGCCCCGGCGTTGTAGGTGATGTTGTAGGCGAGGTGGTGCCCGCCGAACTGAAGCTGCCACTGCCCGGTCGTGCTGGGCGTATTCAGGAAGGCGAGGTAATACAGGCCGCTGCCGTAGCCCGACTGCGACCCGGCCAGCACGTCGTCGGCGGCGAGAAGTTGCGTGGTCTCGTCGTAGCCCTCGTTCGCGGCCGTGCCGGTGGCGGCCTTCACCACGGCGAGGGCGGCGGCCCGCTGGGTTTCGGTCAGGCTGCTCAGCGCCAGGCCGTTGCGGGTCGCCGCGCCGACCGGGAGGTTGGACCACGTGGTCGAGTTCGACTCGGTGCGGGTCAGCACCACGCTCGACTGCTGGCCCGTGGAGAGGGTGGCGAGAAAGGCGTTGGCGGCGGTGACCACCTCGGCGGCCGTGCCCGTGCTGATCGGGTCGCCGCCCGTGCCGGTGTCCGTGCCGCCGCCGGTGTCGGTGGTCGTGGTGCCGCACCCGGCGAGCAACAGGGCGAGGCTGAGGGGAACGGCGAACAGAGCTTTTTTCATACGGCACCTCTTTCGGGGGAGGGGAGGGACTGGGGCTAGAAGCTGTACTCGCCGCCGTAATCACGCGTGTGGTCACGCCAGACGGTGTGGAAGTGAAGCTGCGAGCGGTACACGACGCCGTTCTGGCACACGAACTCGATCCAGACGCTCGGCCCGTCGATCCGCACGTAGTCGGCGTTGTTCGTCAGCGCCGCGTTGCCGGAGTAGGCGACGTACGTGTCGTCCAGTTCCCGCCCGTACACGGCGAGGAGCCGCGCGGCGGTGGCGTCGTCCGCGTCCTGCACCCAGGGCCGGATCGCGGCGAGCACCCGGGCCTTTTGCGCGGCGCCCAGCGTGCCGACCCGCACGCCCGCCTTCGCCGCCGGGAACTGGCCGTCCCTCCCCGGCCCCAGCAGCACGTCGCTGAAGGTCTGGGAGAGTCTGGCGGCGGCGAGCTGGGAGGTGCTCAAGCCCCCGAGCAGGGCGGCCATCCCGTCGTGTTCGCTCCTGAGCGGCGCATAGGTCGCGCCGCCCGCCGTCCAGACCCTGGGTTCGACGCCCGTGAACCTCGGGGTGGCACCCACGACCTGCCCGGCCCGGTAGGTCGTGTTCACCGCGAGGTGGTGGCCGCCGAACTGGAGCTGCCACGTGCCCGGGGTGCCGGGGGCGCCCAGGAAGGCCAGGGCGTACAGGCCGCTGCCGTAGTCGTTGCCCGTGAGGCCCCCGGCGGGTGGTGTACCGCCCGGCGCCCCACCGGGAGGCGGACCGGCCGGGGGCGTCCCCGTGGCTCCCGCCGGGCCCGCGGGCGGCGGACCCCCGCCCCCGACACCGGCCGTGTTGCCCGAGACGTTGAGCACGTCGTCGGCGAGGCGAAGCTGCAACACCTCGTCGTAGCCCTCGTTCGCCGCCGAGCCCGTCGCGGCCCTCACGACCGCGAGCGCGGCGGCGAGCTGGGTGCCGTTCAGGTCGCCGAGCGCGACGCCGCCGCGCGGCACGAGGGCGACGGGGAGGTTCGACCAGCGGGTCGCGTTCTCTTGGGTCGCGGGCAGGACGGCCCTGGCCCGCTGCTCGGCGCTCAGCGTGGCGAGGAAGGCGTTCGCGGCGCACACGACCCGGGGCGCTCCGCTGGCCGCCTCCGCACACCTCGCGGGAAGGGTGACGTCGCGGCCCGTGAGACGCAGGCCCGTGGTGACCACAGTGCCGTCCGTCCGCAGGGTGGCGGCCGGGGAGGTGGGCCCGGCCCCTCCGGCGCGCGCCGTGCAGGCGAGGCGGACGCCGAGGGCCGCCGTTCCGACGAGGAGCGCCAGGGTGAGAGGACGCTTCATGATGCCTCCTGAAACTGGGGGGAGCGGGGGCCGCGAGGAAACAAGCCTCAGGCCCCCCAACGTCCAGTTGTACGGGGGACTTGTTCAGAACCGGAGTAGTCTGCTGGCCCGCAGCCCGGAGCGCCCCTTAAGCTGCCGCACAGAAGGGGGAAAGCGCGTGCCACATCTGCTCGTCATCGAGGACAACCCGGACATGAGCGCCCTGCTGCACGAGTATTTCGGGGCGCTGGGGTATGGGGTCACGTCGGCGCGGGAGGGGCGCGCGGGCCTGCACGCCGCCCTGCATACCCGGCCCGACCTGATCGTGCTCGACGTGATGCTGCCCGGTCTGGGCGGGCTGGAGGTGCTGCGGCGGCTGCGGGCGGAGTCGGACGCCCCCGTCCTGATGCTGACGGCCAGGGAGGGAGAGGCCGACAAGGTGCTGGCCCTGGAACTGGGCGCGGACGACTACGTGACCAAACCCTTCTCGGTGGCCGAGCTGCTCGCGCGGGTGCGGGCCCTGCTGCGGCGCTCGCAACCCGGCGGCGAGCGCGGGCCCCTGCGGCACGGAGTCCTGAGCCTTCATCCCCTCACCCGGGCGGTTCGTCTCCGGGGGGAGGTCGTGAACCTCACCCGGGTGGAGTTCGGGCTGCTGCACCTGCTGATGCTCAGCCCACAGCGGGTCTTTACCCGCTCGGAACTGCTCACCCACCTTCAGGAGGAGGGCGGGGGCTCGGAGCGCACCATCAACGTGCATGTGCGCAACCTCCGCGCCAAGCTGGGAGAGGACGCGGAGCTGCTGGAGACGGTCTACGGGGTGGGCTACCGCCTGCGGGAGGCGCCGTGAGGCGCTTGCGGACCCGGCTCGTCCGCGCCTTTACCCTGGTCAGCCTGCCCGCCCTGCTGCTGCTGGCCGGGGTGACCTTCCTCTACGCCCGGCACGCCTACCTGGCGCTGCGCCGGGGCGAGGTGCTGCGCGAGCTGGACAACAACATCCGCCGTCACCACCGGGCCACCGGCTCGCTGGCGGGCTTGCAGCCGCAGGAGCCCCCGCTGGAGGAACGCAACCTGGAGCCGCAGCGGCGGCCCCCACCGCCGTCCTCCCTTCCCCCCTTTCTGGTGCTGGACCCGGCGTTCCGGGTGGTGGGCGGCGTCGCGGGGTACCCGGCGGGCACGGTCCTCCCCGCCGCGCGGCGGGCCGGGCTGCGGGAGGTCAGGGTGAACGGGCGGCCCATCGCCTACCTGTACGCCACGGGGACGCCGCCGCCGCTCGACGCGCAGAGCCGGGCGTTCCTGCAGCAGACCGCGCTGCTGCTGCTGGCCGCCGTGGGGCTCTCGGCCCTGCTCGCCACGGGGCTCGGGGCGGCCGTCTCCCGCCACCTGCTCGCGCCGCTGCGCGCCCTGCAACGCGGGGTCCGTTCGCTGACCGTGGGCCGCGCGCCCCACCCCCTCCCGGCGGGTCCCCCGGACGAGCTGGGCGAGCTGCTGGCCGCCTTCAACGCCATGACCGCCGAGCTGGAGCGCCGCCGGGTGGCGGGTCGGCAGTTCAGCGCCGACATCGCCCACGACCTGACCACGCCGCTGAGCGTCATGCGGGCCTCGCTGGAGGCCATGCTGGAGGGCACCCTGACGCCCACGCCCGGGCGGCTGGCCCGTCTCCACGCCCAGACGGGACACCTGCTGCACCTGACGGGGGACTTGCGCCTGCTGTCGCTCGCGGACGCGGGGGACCTGACCCTGCACCGCCGGGAGGTCGACGTGGCGCGGCTGCTCGGCGAGGTGGCGGCCGCCTTCGAGGACCGCGCCGGGCAGGCCGGGGTGACGCTCACCGTTCAGGCCGCCGGGGGACCGCCCGCCCGCGTGGACCCCGTGCGGATCACCCAGGTGCTGCACAACCTGATGCAAAACGCGCTGAACCACACCCCGGCAGGCGGCACGGTGACCCTGACCGCCGGGGTCCGGGGCGGCGGGTGGCGGCTCACGGTGCAAGACACCGGGCGGGGCATCGCGCCGGGGCATCTGGAGCGGGTGTTCGACCGCCTGCACCGGGTGGACGAGGCCCGCACCACCCCCGGCAGCGGGCTGGGCCTGAGCATCGCCCGCACGCTCGCCGAGGCGCACGGCGGCACCCTGACGCTCGAAAGCCGCGTGGGCGGGGGCACGACGGCGACCCTGACGCTGCCCCGGGGTTCCCCCGCCCCTCCCCCGGGGGTTTGAGCCCCAGGTCCAGCGCTCAGCCGCGGCCCGGCGCTCCCTGCCCGAGCCAGGCGTGCAGCACGTCGCTCACCGTCACCACTCCGAGGAGCCGCTCACCCTCCCCGAGGACGGGCAGGCCGTGGACGCCCTGCTCCAGCATCCTCGACACCGCCTCGCGCAGGGGAGCACCCGCGGGCACCTGGCCTCCCGGGGGGCGCATCAGGTCGCGGGCGGCCTTGCCTTTGAGGAAGAACTGGTCGCCGAGAACGGTGTCCCCGTGGGCGGCCTTGGCCCGGTCGACCGCCGCGCCCAGGTCGCGCTCGTGGATCACGCCGACCAGACGGCCACCCTCCAGCACGGGCAGCACCCGCAGCCCGGTGACCCGCAGCCGGGCGGCGGCCTCGCCCGCGGGGGCCCCGGCCTCGACGTTGACCGTCGTGGCGGTCATGTGTTCCTGCACGGCTCCCCAGGTGGGGGGCGTCTCCCGCAGGGCGGCCGCGAGCACGTCCGTCAGGGTGAGCATCCCGACGAGCCCGCCCGCGTCGTTCAGGACGGGCAGGCCCCCGACCCGGCGCTCCAGCATCACGCGCACGGCGTGTTCCAGCGGCTCCTCCGGCGTGGTCGTCAGCACCGGGCGGCGCATGGCGTCGCGCACCCGCACCCGCCCGGCGCGGTGGGCGAAGTCCCAGGGGCTCAGGCCCTCGTGCAGGGCGGGGAGATGGCGCCGGACCTCGCCGTCGGTCAGCAGCCCGACGAGCTGCCCCTCCAGCAGGACCGGCAGCCGCTTGATCCTCAGGGTCTCCATCTTGACCACGGCGTCGGGCAGGGACTCGTGGGGGTCGGCGGTGATCACGCGCGTGTGCATGGCGTCCTGAACGAGCATGGGGTGCCTCCTTCTTCTCGGTGGGCCCAGGGTCCGCCGGGGGGGTTACCGGGGCATTACGGGGGAGGGGGGACCGGGCCGCGCGTGTCAGAGTTGGGGAAGCCGGGGCGAAGTACCGTGGGGCCGTGTGGCGTGGGAAGCCGTGGGTGGAACCTGGCCTGGAGGCCGAGGGCTGGAGGCTGCGCTGCTCCCTCGCCCTCGCGCTCGTCGCCTGCCTCGCCCAGACGGCGGTCGCGCTCCTCGACGCCTTGCAACCGGGGCCGCTGAGCCCCCTGGCCTGGGAGTCCACCTTCGGGGCGCTCTTTTGCGCCGGGCTGGTGGCCGCCCTGCTCTCCGGGCGCGTCTCGCTGCAAAGCCTGGAGGTCGCGGTCACCTGGATCGTCTCGGCCGCGCTCGCCGCGCAGCTTCTCCAGAGTGCGGCGCTGCCCGCCCCCGTTGCGCCGCGCCTGTACTTCGTCGGGCTGTTCGTGATCCTCTGCGCCGTCCAGACCTTCGCCGTGAGGCCCGCCCTGGTCTGGACGTTCGTCATCCTGGCGGCCTTCAGCGCCCTGGCCCTGACGCGGCCCCCCCCGACCGACACGACCCTGCTGCTGGAGATGGGCGTGGCCGTGGCGCTCGTGTGGCAACTGGCGATCTTCGGGCGGCAGGTCACCCGCGAGCGCGTGCAGCGCCAGGAGTACCACGTGCTGGCGCTGACCGATCCCCTCACCGGGGTGGCGAACCGCCGGGCCATGTACCGCCACCTGGAGGGGACCCAGGGGACGGGCCGGACCTTTGCGGTGGTCTTGCTCGACCTCGACCACTTCAAGGCGATCAACGACCGCCACGGGCACGCCGTGGGCGACCGGGTGCTGCAACGGGCGGCGCAGGTGCTGCGGCGGGCCCTGGAGCCGGGCGATCACGTCGCCCGCTGGGGCGGCGAGGAATTTCTGGTGCTGCTCCCGGGAGCGGACGAGGCCCGCGCGGCGCAGGTCGCGGCCCGGCTGTGGCGGGCGCTGCGGCACGCTTCCGGGGAGGACCTGCCGCCCTTCACGGCGAGCCTCGGCGTGGCGGTCGCCGGGCCGGGAGACGCCCTGAGCGGCGTGTTGCAGCGTGCCGACGCCCACCTCTACCGCGCCAAGGCGCAGGGGCGCGACCGCTGGAGCCTGGAGACGGTCCCCGCCCTGTGACGGCCCCGGAGACCCGGCTCGGCCGGGGGCGCGCCGGGGAGGGTGAGGGGGCGCGGCGTTCGTCTCCTGCGCGGCGGAGGGGGGTGGGGGACGACGTGCGCGGCTGTGCCTCCCCGGCGGCTGGTTCCGGGTCCGCGCCTGAGGTAAGGTCGTCTCATTCCCCACCTGCCGCAAGGAGAGTCCCTTGACCAAGCTCACCCGACCCAGCCTGCTCCTGCTCGCCCTGCTGAGCCCCGCCGCGCTCGCCCAGGGCAACCCCCTCTCGGGCAATCCCCTGTCGGGCATCTTCGACCGGGTGGCCGGACAGGCGCAGAGCGGTCAGCCCGCCCCGGCCGCCGCGGCCGCGCCCGCAAACGAGAAGGTGCTGACCTACCAGCCCTCGCCCAGGGTGAGCAGTGAGCTGCGGACCCAGTTCGTGAACGGGCTCATCACCGGGGCGAAACAAGGCGGCACCCTGAGCGCCGCCAACGAGCGGCAGCTTCGCGACGGCCTCGCCCGGGTGGACATCGCCGCCGAGTACGGCAAGCTCCTGAAACCCAGGGGCTACGACGTGTACAACGTGGCGACCGCCCTGACCCTCTACGTGGTGAGTTCCTTCGAGGTCCTCGACGGGGTGCAGACCACCGACGCGCAGGACCGGGCCACCTACGAGCAGTTCCGGGGCGCGCTGCTCACGATTCCGGGCGTCGCCCGGATGACGGACGCCGACAAGCAGAAGTTCGCCGAGGGGCTGATGTGGCTCACCGCCTTCCAGTCCAACGACGTGGAGCAGGCGAAGAAGGGGACGCCCGGCTACAGCCTGGAGAAAGTCAGGGCGCAGATCAAGGGTACCCTCCAGGGCTTCAGGCTCGACCCCGACCGGATCCGGCTGGGTGAGAAGGGCCTCCAGGCCCGCAAGTAGGGGCGGGGGCGCTGGGCAGGACCGGGGGCCGATGCCGCCGGGAGGTGCGCCCGCCCGGTCTGTCCCCACACCGTCTCCGGGAGCATGGGGCGGCCTGAAGCCCGTGTGCCCCGAGCGCTCGGGGCCGGGCAACGGCCAAGGCGGCTTCATGCCTTTCTGAACGCCCGGGTCGGCCGGGCGGGGATGGTCGGGGGACCGGGCGTCAGACCAGACGGCTCCGGCCACGAACCCTTTCGCCAGGAGGTCCCACCATGACCCGGCCCCAGGACGACGATGTTCAATTCTCCGAAACGGCTTCCGCAGAGGGCGAGGCCCAGACGGATTCCCAGCCCGCCGACATGGACGGGAACGCGGAGGCCGGCGAGCACGGCCGGCCCTCGGACGACTCCGACCCCGGGCATAGCTGAGGGCACGGTCGAGGGCGGCGGGGCACCGGCCTCGCGCGGGCGACCGACCCGGGGCGGACCTCAGTCGGCGGCGACACCGGTCCCGGCGAACGTCTCCTCGACTCCGGCGTGCCCCAGCACGTCGAGGGCGAGGCGCCACAGCAGTTCGGGCACCGTCCGGAAGGCGTAGGGGGCGTGGATGCGCTCCAGCCGCTGGTGGTAGTCCCGCCCCCAGGGGCCGATGTTGACGACCGGGAACCTCAGCGCGCCCTCCGGCACGGGGTCCACGTGGGCGGGGTGCGGCGTGTGGGCCGCCACGCAGGCCTGCTCGCGCGGGTCCGCCGCCTGCCCCAGGAAACTCATGTCGGAGATGCCCGCGAAGTAGCCCCGCACGCGCAGGCTCTCGCCCGTCTCGCGGGAGAGCCCCGCCGTGTGCCGCTCGACGGCCTCTCTCAACACCTCATCGGCGAGGCGGCCCGACAGGTGGGAGGCCGGATAGTGCAGCGCCCCGAAGCCCAGGATGATCGCCGGACCCTCCAGCCCCGCCAGCCCGAGGAGCGAGACCGTGATCTCGCGGCTGGCCCGCAGAGGGTCGGGACCGGACGGACAGGCGGCGACGACGGCCCGCACGGCCTCCGCACCCGCCCGCGCCTCGGCCCGGCCCCGCAGCTCGCCGAAGGTCAGCACGGGGGGGAGTTGGCACCCCAGGGACGCGGCGTTGAGGCTTCCCGCCCGGGCGGCCCGGGTTCCGAAATCGCGGGCCGCTCGTTCGGCCACCTCGCGCGCCACTTCCGCGAAGAGGGCGAGCACCTCGCTGGGGGTGCGGCGCAGGGTCAGCACGTTGAAGGCGCACCACACCCAGGCCGGGGTGGTCACGTCGTAGCCGCTGCGGCTGTCGCGCAACTCCAGGCAGGCGGGGGCGGCGGCCCGCTCGGCGCCCACCTCCTCGGCGAGGTCGGGCGATGCCTCCACCCGGCGCAGGAGTTCGGCGGCGAGCAGGGGGGCACTCACCCCGTCGAAGGGGTAGGCCGCGTGGGTGGGCCGCCCCACCACGAGTGCGGAGAGCAGCACCTTGCCCACCGTGCCCAGGTACGCCGCGCGCCCCTCCTCGCCGCCCCCCACGTCGGCGGTGGCGTCGAGGTTGAGCCCGGCGACGATCTCCAGCCCGAGGTCGCGGGCCAGCCCCGGCAGGTCGTGGGCCACCGCGCGCGCCCCGCTGGAGCGGCCCTCCTCGTCGGGGGTAGCGACGAGCAGGAGGTGGCCGGGCCGCTCGCCGGGGGGCAGGCGGCTGTAGCGCTCCAGCACCGCGAGCCCGGCGGCGAGCCCGCCCTTCATGTCGAGCAGGCCCCGCCCCGGCAGAAAGTCCCCGCCCGTCAGGTCCGCGAGCGCGAGCCGTTCGGCGGCCCCCAGCGTCTCCTCCCCGGCGAGGCTGCGCGTGATGCTCTCGGCGAGCGCCCGGGCGTCCCCCGCCAGCGGCCGCCACTCGCCGTAGTCCTCGGTGCCCACCGTGTCGTAGTGCCCGGCGAGCAGCACCGTCCGGTCACTCTGCCCGCGCACGAGCGCGTAGAGGTTCCACGCCCCGTGCCCCGACCGGGCCGGACCCAGCCACACGTCCTCCGGGTGCCCCGCGAATCCCGGCCAGCCCCGCACCTCGGCCAGCAGCCGACCCGCAAATTCCGACTCCCCCGGCGTCCCCGTCACGCTGGGCCAGCTCGTCAGCAGCAGGGCAAGGTCGCGGGTACGGTCGAACCAGTCGGGGTGGGCGGATTGGATCATTCCGGGGGCTCCTGAGAGGGATGAGAAAGACTGGGCAGGGGACGGGTCGGCTTCATCGAGCCTCCACCCGAGCTTAATCTTTGTGCCCGAAACTGTGTGTACGGTTACTCATTTATGGAAGAGCTGCTATGAATAAAACTGATGGCTGACGGAGGCCCGACCCTGGCGCATCTGCGCGTGTTCCTCGCCGTGGTGCGGACGGGGAGCTTCAGCGCCGCCGCCGTGGAGCTGGACCTGACCCAATCGGGGGTCAGCCACAGCGTCAAGGGGCTTGAGCAGGTGCTGGGCGTGGCGCTGCTGCACCGGGGGGCCGGGGGGGCGCGGCCCACGCCCGGCGGCCTGCGGGTGGCCGAGCTGGCCCGGCAGATGCTCGAACTCGCCCGGCAACTGCCCGCCGCCGCCCGCGCGGAGGTGCCGCTGAGCGGGCTGGTGCGGATCGCCAGCTTTCCGAGCCTGGCGGGGCAACTGCTGCCGGGGGTGGTGGCCCGGATGCGCGAGCTGCACCCCGGGGTCGAGGTGCAGGTGCAGGACGCGCACCTGGAGCGTGACGCCGTGGACGCGGCGGTTCTCTCGCTCCAGGCGGATATCGGGCTGACCCAGCTTCCCGCGCACCCCCGGTTGCTGCCCACCCCCATCGGCGAGGACCCCTACGACCTGCTGCTCCCCCGGGCGTGGGAGGGGCCCGGCGTCTGGGAGCGCCCCTACATCCACCTCGGCTCGGCGCGGGAAGACTTCGTGCCCCGGGCGCTGGGGCGGGCGGGCGTTCAGCTCCGGCCCACCCTCTCCCTGACCACCGAGGGCGCGATCCTGGCGATGGTCGCGCGCGGGCTGGGCTTCTCGGTCCTGCCGCGCCTCGCGCTCGGCGACCTGCCCCAGGGGGTGAGGCGGGCGCCCCTCCCCTTTCCCCTCGCCCGCACCCTCGGCACGGTGCACCGCCCCGGCACCCTCACCCCCGCGACCCGCGCCGTGCTGGGTCTGCTGTGGGAGGGGACGGGGACCGGGCCAGGCCGACCCGCTACTTGACGGCCCCCTCCAGCCCGCGCATGAAAAAGCGCTGGGCGAAGAGGAAGAGCCCCAGGATCGGCACCATCATGATCACCGCCCCCGCCGCCGTGTTGAAGATGTTGTCGTTGAAGGCCCCCTTGAGCTTGAGCATCTCGACCGCGAGCGGGAACCGCTCCTGCGCCCCGGTGAGCGCGATGGACGGCCAGAAGTAGGCGTTCCAGGTGTTGACCAGCGTGAAGATCGACAAGGCGGCGACGCTCGGCACCGCCAGCGGCAGCATGATCCGCCGGAAGATCAGCCCCTCCCCCGCCCCGTCGATGCGCGCGGCCTCCAGCAGGCTCTGCGGGATCGCCAGGAACGCCTGCCGCATCAGGAAGATGCCGAAGGCCGTGCTCACGGTGGGCAGCACCACGCCCAGGTACGAGCCGAGACCGATCAGCGGGCCCACGACCGGCCACGCCTTGAGCTTCGCCAGCGTCAGCATGTTCACCAGAAAGCTCGTCTCGGTGGGCAGCACCATCGTCGCCAGGATGACCCCGAAGATCAGCGCCTTGCCCCGGAACTCGTGCCGGGCGAGCGGGTAGGCGGCGAGGGCGGAGACGAGCACCGTCAGGACCACGCTCAGGCCGCTGATGATCAGGGAGTTGAGAAAGGCCCGCCCCACCGCCGGGTACGTCTGCACCACGTTGAAGAAGTTCGTCAGCGTGACCTTTTGCGGGAAGAGGCTCGCCGGGAAGTCGTACACCGTGCGCCCCGTCGTCACGGCGTTGCTGTCCGTCACGCTGATCACGAAGGTCCAGATCAAGGGAAAGGCCGCGAAGAGGAAGATGGCGAACAGCACGAGGTAGGTGAGGGCCTGCCGCAGGGGACGGGCGCTGCGTCTGCGCGTGACCGTGCGGGCCACGGGCGGGGCCGCCGGAACGACCCGCGTCACGCCCGCACGCTCCCTTCCCGGAAGAGGCGGAAGTTCAGGACCGACAGCACGAGCGCGATGGCGGCCACGACGAGCCCCGCCGCACTCGCCAGCCCGTAATTGAAGTCCAGCCCGCCGAAGGATTTCTTATAGACGTACAGCAGGGCCGTGTAGGTGGAATTCAGCGGCCCGCCCGTCCCGTTCGTGAAGACGAGGACCTCTTCCAGCACCCGGATCGCCGACAGGGTGCTGAGCAGCGTGCACAGCAGGATGGTGGGCTGCATCAGCGGCACCGTGATCCGCCAGAAGCTCTGCCAGGGCGAGGCGCCGTCGAGGCGCGCGGCCTCCTCCAGTTCACCCGGGATGTTCTGGAGCCCCGCCATGTACAGCACCATGTAGTACCCGAAGCCGCGCCAGAAGGTGACGAGCATGATCGCCCAGAAGGCCGTGCTGGGATCGAGCAGCCAGCTCAGGTTGCTGTCCGGGCTCATCAGGCGCAGGCCCTTGAGCAGCCAGTTGAGCACCCCGTCCTTGTTGTAGATCCAGTCCCACATCACGGCGGCGAGCGAGATGGAGGTGATGACCGGGACGTAGTACGCCGCGCGGAAAAAGGCAATTCCCGGGAGTTGCCGGTTGACCAGCACGGCGACCGCCAGCGAGGCGATCTGGAGGGCCGGGACGACGAGCAGGTACTTGACGCTGTTCAGGACGCTGATGCGGAACAGTTCGTCGCCCGCCAGCGTGCGGAAGTTGCCCAGACCGACCCACTCGGGCGGCGTGCGGGTGGCGAAGTTGACGGCGGTGTATCTCGTGAAGCCCAGGTAGGAGCCGTACAGCACCGGGTAGAGGGTGAACACCACGAGGAGCACGAGGGCGGGCAGCAGGAAGAGGTACGAGACGGGGGCGCCGCGCAGGAACCTGAACATGGGAAGCCTCCTTGAGGCCAAGGGCGAGGGGCCGGGGCAAGGCAGGTCACCTCCCCCCGGCCCCTCCCCGGCCCGCTCACTTCATCAGGGCGTTCCAGGCGGTCGCGGCGTCGTTGAGCGCCTGCTGAGCACTCTTGCGGCCCAGGAAGGCAGCCTCGATGTTGTCGTCGAAGGCCTTGAACATGTCGGTGGGGTTTTTCAGGGGCGGAATCGCGGTCTTGAGGTTCGCCCCGTTCGCGCCGATCATGCCGGTCGCGCGCTCGATGGGGTCCTTGCTCGCCCGGGCCTGGGCGAAGTAGGGGTCGCGGTCGGAGCCCGCGGCGGTGGGCACCACGGGCACGATCTTGGCGAAGGCGACCTGATTGGCGCGGTTGGTCATGAAGCGGGCGAAGAGCAGCGCCTCCTTCGGGTGCGGGGCGGCCTTGGGCACCACGAGCGACATGCCGCCGCCCGCCTGGACCTTCCCCGCCCCGAGCGGCGCCGCCGTCACCTGCGAGGCGGCGTAGATCGCCTTGTTGTTGTCGCGCACGCGGTTGAGCGCCTGCGGCCCGCCGATCACGGTGGCGAGCTTGCCCTGGGTGTACAGCTCCTGGCTGAGCTGGAAAGCCTCTTTGCGCAGCAGGTCCTGCGGGATCACGTCCGCCTTGTACAGGTCGATGTAGGACTGGAGGACCCGCGCGTGCGCCGGGGAGTTGAAGACGGCCTGATTGCCCCGGATCAGCGGCAGCCCCTCGTCCACGAAGACGCCCAGAAAGGTGCCGCCCTGGGGATCCTTGATGGCGGGGGCCCAGCCGTAGGCGCCGGTCCTGGCCTTGACCTGCTTGGCGAAGGCGACCATCTGCGCGGTCGTCTTGGGCAGGGCCGTGACGCCCGCCTTCTTCACGAGGTCGTTGTTGTAGGCCATGACGCCCGTGTTGAAGGAGGCGTACCACGGCAGGCCGTAGACCTTGCCGTTCACCGTGAAGTTGCCCAGCGAGTTGGGGTAGTACAGCGTCTTCAGGCTGGGCCCGACCGCCGCGCCGAGGTCGGTGAGCAGGCCGCTGTCCGCCGCCTTCTGGGTGGACTCGACCCACAGGTTCACCACGTCGGGCGGGCTGCCGAGCGAGACGGCGGTAATGAACTCCTGCTCCAGGGTGCCCTGCTTGTCGATGTAATTGACCTTGATGCCCGGGTTCTGTTTCTCGAAGGCGGCGATCACACCCTTGATGTAGTCGTCGAACTTGGGGCTGAGGTAATACGTCCAGAAGTTGATCTGCACGGGCTGCTGGGCGTGCGCCACACCGAAGGCGGCGGCGCCGAGCGCCAGGGTCAGGGTCCGCAGGGCGTGTCTCATGGGGCCTCCTGGGAAAGAGGGCAGGAGGGGCCGACCCCGGTCCTCGCTGCGCTTCCCCGGAGGGGGTCCGGGCGCCCGTCGCCGCACCTGCACTTGTGATTTTGAGAACACTTCGATGGTAGGCCGGGGTCCGGGGCTTGTCAACGGGAAGGGGAATTGACGCCGCGCCGCGCCCCTGGGAAGCTGGCCGGGCACAGCAAGGAGGAGGGATGAACTTGCCCCAGCGATCCCCGGTTCCCGCCGCCCCGCCATGACGGGGGCCGCCCGCACCCTGATCGTCGATGTCCCCGGCCCGGACCTGACCCCGGCGCAGGGCCGCTTCCTGCGGGAGTACGGTTTCGGCGGCGTGTGCCTCTTCGCGCGCAACATCCGCACGCCGGAGCAGACCGCGCGGCTGATCCGCGACCTGCGGGACGCGCTGGGTGGGGGGGCCTGGATCGCCACCGACCAGGAGGGCGGGGCGGTGCTGCGGCGGCTGGACGTGCCTCTGCCGCCCGCACCCCTCGCGCTCGGCGTGATCGGGAGCGAGGACGCCGCGTGGGAGGCGGGGGCGGTCGCGGCGCGGGGACTGATCGAACTCGGGATCAACTGGGACTTCGCGCCCAGCCTGGACGTGAACGTGAACCCCGCCAACCCGGTCATCGGCGAGCGGGCCTTCGGGGCCAACCCTGATCTCGTCGCGCGGCTGGGGACCGCCTGGGCGCTGGGGCTGGAGGCGCAGGGGGTGATGGCCGCCGTGAAACACTTCCCCGGCCACGGCGACACGCACCAGGACAGCCACCTCACCCTGCCGGTGGTGGACAAGCCCCTCGCGGCTCTGGAGGCGACCGAGTGGCTGCCCTTCCGCACGGCGGTCACGGCGGGCGTGGGAAGCGTGATGACCGCCCACATCGTCTACCCGGCGCTCGATCCGCACCGGCCCGCGACCCTCTCCCCCGCCCTGCTCACCGGGCTGCTGCGGGAACGCTGGGGCTACGGCGGGGTGGTGGTCACGGACGCGACCGACATGCGGGCCATCGCGGACCGCTCCCCCCACGGCGCGGCGGCCCCCCTCGCGCTCGCCGCCGGGGCCGACGCGGTGCTCAGTTGCGGACATGGGGAACTGCGAATTCACGCCGAGCACGCCCGGGCGCTCGAAGCCGCGCTGAGGGAAGGTTCGCTGGACGAGGCGCGTGTGGAGGAGGCAGGCTCCCGGCTGGAACGCGCGGCGCGGCGCTTTCCGGGGACGCCCCGGCCTTACACGGCAGATGAACGGGAGGCAGACGAGGCCAGCGTCGCCCGCTGGGCACGGGAGGCGCTGACCTTCCTCGGGGACGTGCCGCGCCTCTCCCCGGACGGGCCCGTGCTGCTCTACGCCCCGCGCACCGCCCCCGTCGGCGGGCCCTACGGGGACGCCCCGAGCGGCGAGGCGCTGGCGGACGCGCTGCGGACCCACTTTCCCCGCTTGCGGGTGGCCCTGCACGGGGCCGGGGCGCGAGAGCCCGACCCGTCCCTCCTCCGAACGTTTCCCGACGCGCCCGTCATCCTCGCCACCCTGGACCGCTGGGCCCCGCCCGCGTGGCAAGCCCAACTCGCCCCGACCTTACACGGACGAACCGCCGTGCATCTGGCCCTGTGGACGGTCCACCGCTTCGGGGACGCCGCGCTTCCCACGCTCGCCGCGCACGGATTCCGGGAGGTCAACCTGAGGGCGGCGGCCCGGGCGCTGGCGCGGGACTGAGGGGCGGCTCCCGTGCTAGGGTCGGCGCGGCATGGCGAGACGGCGGCGGCGACAACGGTTCGCGTTCGGGTGGTTCAGTGTCTTCCTGCGGGTGACGCTGCTCGTTTTGGTCGTGTTGTGGGGACTGATGCTCTGGCAGTGGCTGGGCCGTTAACGCGGGGTCAGGGCCCGCCGCGAGGGGGCCGGACGCCCGGCCGTCCGCTCCCAGGCGCGCTCCCCGGGGCCGCGATAGTCCTGCCCCGTCCACCAGAACCACCCGAGGTGGACGAGAAAGCCCAGCGCGATCAGGACCCCACCCCCGAACAGACCCGCGACGACGACGAGCAAGCTCTGCAACATGGTCCACTGTCCCCCACCTCCCGCCCCGGTGTGTGAGAAACCCCTCATGAGCAACCTTCGCTCACCCCCCGCCCGCCTCCACCTGACCGGCCGGCGACGGCCTGAGGAGGGGCGGACGCTCCCGCGCGCCGGGGCTGGCTATGCTGCGGGGGTGACGCTGCATAGGGCCGCCCGCACGCCGCCGCGCAGGCTGGCCGCCTCCGGGCTCGGGCTTTTTCTGCTGCTTGGGCTGGTCTATCCCGTCCTGGGCCCGGCGCTGCCGACCCTGAGCGGGCAGTTCGGGCTGAGTGCGACGGGCGCCTCGCTGCTGCTCAGCCTTAACTCGGCGGGGGCCTTTGCGGGCGTGCTGCTGGCGGGGGCCCTCTCGCGGCGCTGGTCGCCTCCCCGGCGCGCGACGCTGGCGCTGGGCCTCCTGGCCGCCGGGGGCCTGGGGCTGGCCTTCGCCCCCGGCTTCGGGGTCGCGCTCGCCTTTGCGGGGCTGCTCGGGCTGGGCTTCGGGGTCCTCGACCTCACCACCAACGTCTGGATGTCCACGGGGTACGGCGAGCGCAGCGCCTCCATGCTCAACCTCCTCAGCGCGAGCTTCGGGGTCGGCGCCGTGCTCGCGCCCCTGGCGGTGGGGCTCGCGGGCGGCGACTTCCGCCTCCCCCTGCTCGGCTGCGCAGCTCTGGCCGCCGCGCTGCTTCCCCTGGTGCTGAGCCTGCGCCGGGTCAGCGGGCCGGACACCCCCGCCGCCCCCCCTTCAGCCCGGGCGACCGGGCGGGCCCGCCTGCTGCTGCCGGGCTTCGTGCTGCTGTTTCTGACCTACGTCGGGGTGGAGGGCGGCATCGGGGCGTGGGCGGTCACCCACCTGCAAGACGCGCTGGGGCTGAGCACGGCGGGGGCGGCGCCTCTCACGTCGCTCTTCTGGGTGAGCTTCACGGCCGGGCGGCTGGTCTCGGCGGCGCTGGCCCTGCGCCTCCCGCCCGCGCGGCTGGTGACCCTCTCGCTGGGGCTGGCCGCCGCGAGCCTCGCCCTGGCGGCGGTGCCGGAGGCGGCCGGGGTGGCCTACGCGCTGACGGGCCTGTTCCTCGCGCCCGTGTTCACGACCGGGCTGGTGTGGCTGACCCGCACCCTGCCCACGGCGGGGGCCACGACCTCCGTCTTCGCCAGCGCGTTCCTCGGCCCGGTGGTCTTCTCGCCGGTCGTCGGCGCCTTCAAGGACGCCTTCGGCTGGCAGGCGATCCCCCTGACGCTGCTCGGCATCACCCTGCTGTGCCTCGGCGTCGCCCTCGGGCTGCGGCGCGCGCTGCGTTCGTGAGCGCCCTCAGCCGTCAGGGAAAAGAGGGGAGCCGCCTGCCGCCCCGGGCGGCTCGCCCTTTTGACCGGAGCGGAGGGCTGACCGCCTGCCACCCACCGGGGCTCCGGGCGGCGTCAGTGCCCCTTCTTCGGCAGGAAGTGCGTGACCGCCACGATCACGGCGCCCAGGAGCACGCCGATCAGCGCGGAGCCCAGCGTCTCCACGAGCCACTCGGCGAAGCCCGACAGGGCGCCCGGCACCGCGTGGCCCACGGCCAGGGCGTCCTCGTGCAGGGCGTGGGCGAGGCCGCCGAAGCCGAATTCCTCCAGGCCGACGAGGATGATGTGCCCGCCGACCCACAGCATGGCGGCGGTGCCGACGACGGAGAGCACCGACAAGACGGCGGGCATCGCGCGCACCAGCCCGCGCCCGAGCGGGCGGGCGGGTCCGTCGCCGTTCGCCAGCCGCAGGCCGAGGTCGTCCATCTTCACGATCAATCCGACCACCCCGTACACCAGCGCGGTGATCAGGAGCGCGACGACCACGAGGATCACGGCGCGCAGGGCGAAGGGCTGATCGGCGACCTCCGCCAGCGAGATCGCCATGATCTCCGCCGAGAGGATGAAATCGGTGCGGATCGCTCCTGAGACCATCTGCTCCTCGTGCGCCTGGCTCGACTGCCTGGCCGCGTCCTCGTGGGTCGTCTCGGGGTGGCCCACGACCGCCTCGTAGAGCTTCTCGGCGCCCTCGAAACACAGGTAGGCCGCGCCCACCATCAGGATCGGGGTGATCGCCCACGGCAGGAACTGGCTGAGCAGCAGCGCCACCGGGAGGATGAACACCACCTTGTTGCGCAGCGAGCCCCGCGCGATGCGCCAGATGATCGGCAGCTCGCGCTCGGGCGAGAAGCCCGTGACATACCGCGGCGTGACGGCGGTGTCGTCCACGACCACACCGACGGCCTTGGCGCCCGCCTTGCCCGCCGCCGCGCCGATGTCGTCGATGGAGGCGGCGGCGAGCCGGGCGATGGCCGCCACATCGTCGAGCAGGGCGACGAGGCCGCCGCTCATCGGGCGTTCCCGGTGAGGGGGCGGGGAGGGAGAGAGCAGCGGAGACCAACGCAGGGGTACCAGGGGGCCATCAGGGTTCCAGCCTAGCAAGCCCGGCCGGGGTCCTTCCCCTGGGCGTGCCTTATGCTGGAACCCGTGAGCTTTGGCCGCCTGCTGCTGTGGGGCATGGGGACCGCCTTGCTGCTCCAGGGCCTGGCCTTCGCGCTGGATTTCGGGTGGGGCGCCGCGCTGGGCCTGGGGCTGGCCGGGCTGGCCCTCGGCCACCTGCTCGCCCCCGGCCTGCGCGCGACCGAGGGGCGGCGGACGGGCGCTTTCCTCTTCAACCTCGCGGCGGTGCTGGGCGACCTCGCGCTCGACAGCCCCCACACCGGCGCGCTGTGCATCGTCACCTCCGCCGTCGTCGTGATGCTCCTGTGGGAGGAAGAAGGCCCCCACCTGCGGCGGCGCGTGCGGGAAGAGTGGCGCAAGCGGGCCCCGCGCCTCGCGCGCCCGGTGATCTCGCTGCCCTCCTGAGCCGGGTGGGCTGGGGAAAACGGGGCGCAGGCCACCGGGCAGTTCTTTGACTTTTCCCAGGCCCGAGAGTACGCTCGTCGCACCTGAGTTGAACGTTCAGATTCCCAGTGTTCGGGAATAGGGAGCGTGCCGGAGCGTCATTCCCGCAAGTCATTCCTTCCGCGCCGGGAATGTTCTCTCGTGTCGGAGCCGCGCCCGCGTGACGCTCTGCCCTGGCCCCGGGAACGACACCCTCACCGGGACCTGGCGCTCCACGGGCCCCGCCCTCTTCACGCCGTCTGCCACCACCCTTCTCGCCCCTCTGGAGGCCCCATGCGTAAACTGACCCTGCTCTCCGCCCTCGCCCTCGGCTCGGCCGCCGCCGCGCAGGGGCAGAACCTCTCGGGCACGGTGACCGTCTGGTCGTGGGACGTGGCCGCCAAGGCGCTGCAAAGCACGGTGCCGGGCTTCAACAAGAAATACCCCAACGTGAAGGTCAACGTGGTGGACCTCGGCAACCAGAACGTGTACGACCGGGGGCTGGCGGGCTGCGCGGCGGGCGGGGCCGACCTCCCCGACGTGTACTCCATCGAGAACAACGAGGCCGAGGTCTTCTGGGCGCGCTTTCCCGACTGCTTCACCGACCTGAACACGCTGGGCGCGGACCGGCTGGTGCAAAATTTCCCGGCCTTCAAGTGGACGGAGCTCACCGCGAACGGCAGAAGATACGCGATGCCCTGGGACTCGGGCCCGGTCGTGATGTTCTACCGCCGGGACCTCTACCAGCAGGCGGGAGTCAACCCGGCCACGATCAACACCTGGGACGACTTTATCGCGGCGGGGCGGAAGATGAACGCCAAGTTCGGGAACGGCGTCAAGATGGCGACGATCTCCAACGGGCAGGACGACGAGTGGTTCCGGATGCTCGCCAACCAGAACGGCTGTTTCTACTTCGACAACGAGGCCAGGCAGGTCACGGTCGCCCGGCCGGGCTGCGTCGCGGCGCTCAACACCATCAAGCGGCTCTACGACGCGAATGTGGTGGCGACGGGCGACTGGGGCGGGCAGATCACGAACATCAAGGCCGGGAAGACGGCGGGCGCGATGTTCGGCGCGTGGTACGAGGGCACCGTCCGCACGAACGCCCCCGACCAGCGCGGCAAGTGGGGCGTGTTCCCGATGCCCGCCAGCCGCGTGGGCGGCGTGCGCGCGGCCAATCTCGGCGGCAGCGCCCTCGCCATTCCGAGCGCCAGCCGCAACAAGGCCGCCGCCTACGCCTTCCTCCAGCACGCGCTGGGCACCACCGACGGGCAGGTCACCATGCTCAAGTCGCAGGGGCTGGTGCCGAGCCTGCTCGCCGCGACCCGCGACCCCTACGCCGCGCAGCCGCAGGCCTACTGGGGCAACCAGCGCATCTGGCAGACGGTCCTGAACACCCTCGGCGACGTGCCCCAGGCGCGCGGCACCCAGTACTTCCAGGACGCCCGGCAGGTCATGATCGTCGTGCAGTCGGACTTCGTGAAGGGCCGCTACAAGACGGCCCAGGAGGCTTTGAACGACGCCGCCCGCAAGATCAGCAGCGCGACGGGCCTGCCGGTGGCACGCTAGGGCGCTCGGCACCGCGGGGCGCCGTGCCGAGTGGGGCGAAGCCTCCCCCCTGCCCCGAAGGAGACGCTGCTCGCGGGGTGACAATGTTCCGGCTGACGCCCCCATGAAGACAGACGACCCGGGGCGGGGGGAGAGGGGCCCGCGCGGTTCCCGCCACCCCGCCCCGCCGCCCTGAGGTGGACCCATGACCACTGTTCCCGCGCCCCGCCGTTCCCGGCGCCGCGTTCCCAGCGCGCCGTATCTGTTCATCCTGCCGTACCTGCTGATTTTCGCGACCTTCTGGGCGTGGCCCATCGTCAGCTCGTTCCTGATGAGCTTCCGCGACTCGCGGCTGGGAGCGACCGCCCCCTTCGGCTTCGCCAACTGGTCACGGCTCGTCGGGGACGAGTTCTTTCTCACGGCGCTCAGGAACACGCTGCTCATCTTGGTGCTCCAGGTGCCCATCATGCTGACGCTGGCGACGGCGCTGGCGGTGGCCCTGAACAGCCGCCTCCTGAAACTCCGGGGCCTCTTTCGCTTCGCCTTCTTCGCGCCGCTGGTGGTGGGGACGGTGGCGTACTCGGCGGTGTTCCGGCTGCTGTTCAACAGCGACTTCGGGATGGTGAACCGGGGGCTGACGGGGCTGGGGCTCGGCCCGGTGGACTGGCTCAACCAGCCCGGGCCCGCGATGGCGGTGATCATCCTGGCGATGACGTGGCGCTGGACGGGCTACAACGCGATCATCCTGCTGGCGGGCCTCCAGGGCATCAGCGAGGAGGTGTACGAGGCGGCGGCCATCGACGGGGCGACCCCCTGGCAGCAGTTCTGGAAGATCACCCTGCCGCTGCTGCGCCCGACCCTGCTCTTCTGCGTCGTGCTGAGCATCATCGGGACGCTGCAACTGTTCACCGAGCCCGCCCTGATCACCAACAGCGGCCCCGGCAACGCGACGATGACGCTGGGGACGTACCTCTACCAGCAGGGCTTCCGCTCCTTCAACTTCGGCTACGCGAGCGCCATCGCGTACACGGTGGCGGCGCTCGCGGCGATCTTCAGCGCGATCCAGCTCCGGCTCTTCGGGAGGGAGTCGTGACGGTCCGGCGGGCAGACTCCGCCGCGCCCGCGCAGGTGACGGCGGCGCAGCCGGGGGGGATGAGGGCCCAGAGGCGGGCCGCCGCCTTCTGGTTGCACCTCGCCTTGATCCCGCTCGCGCTGCTCTTCCTCGCGCCGCTGTGGCTGATGCTGGTGTTCAGCACGCACCCGGAGACGGCGATCTTCTCGCCCAACCCCCCGCTGTGGTTCGGCGGCGCCTTCGTGGAGAACTTCCGGGGACTCCAGGCTGACACCAACTTCCTGCGGACGCTGGCGAACAGCGTGGTCATCGCCACCCTGTACACCCTGCTCAGCATGCTGCTCACCAGCATGGGCGGGTACGCCTTCTCGAAGTACGCCTTCCCGGGGCGCAACCTCCTCTTCGGGCTGATCCTGGCGACGCTGACGATCCCCACCTTCGTGACGATCATCCCGCAGTTCATCCTCGTGGCGCGCGACCTGGGGCTGAGCAACACGTACTGGGCGGTCGTGCTGCCCACGCTGGCGAACACCATCGGCATCTTCTACATGCGGCAGGCGTTCCAGACGGTGCCGAACGATCTGCTGAACGCCGCGCGCATCGACGGGGCGAACGAGTGGCGCATCTTCTGGCAGATCGCGCTGCCCATCGTGCGGCCCGCCCTCGCCGCGCTCGCCATCCTGCTCTTCCTGGCGAGCTGGAACGACTACCTGTGGCCCCTGATCGTCCTGACGCAGAAAGACAGCTACACCATGCCCGTCGCGCTGGGCACCCTCGTCGGCCTGACGCGCGTGTCGTGGGGCGGGATCATGGTGGGCACGGCCATCGCCACCATCCCCTTCCTGATCCTGTTCCTGGCGCTGCAACGCCTCTTCGTGGCGGGCATCGCGGGGGGCGCGGTCAAGGACTGAGGAGCGGACCTCCGGACCAGAAAGAAAAAAGCGACCGCTCGGGCCGCTGATGGTCAAAAGTAGAGCGTGGTATGCGGCGAACGTCAAGGTATGCGCACGGATTTTCAATTTCCGACTCTCTCGCCCGCTGGTTTGGAGGCATGACCCCCACACCGGAGGCCTCATGATGCGGCTCGTCGCCGACGTGCGCGGGGCGTGTGCGCTCCTGCCGGGAACGAGGGAAACCTTCCCCTTCGACTCGCGCAACCTGACCTTCAAGGTGGGCGGCGAGGACCCGGACGGGGGCCCCCCGGTGTGGCGGATGTACGCGATGGTGGACATCACGGAAGACCCACTGCGCGTGCTCGTCAAGTGCGAGCCCGAGCGGTCGGGCCTTCTGCGAGAGGCGTACCCGCAGATCGTCCCCGCCCTGTACTTCGGGGGGCACTGGGTCTTCCTGCCGCTCGACGGGACGCTGCCGGACAGCCTGACCCGCGAGTTGCTGGAACACTCCTACGACCTCGTGGTGGGGAGGAATTTGCCACGGCGGGTGCGGGAGCGGCTGCCCACCCGGTGAGGGGCGGGCGCCCCATCCCGTAAAGAGTGTCAGCCCTCCCGTCGCCTCAGCGTCAGGACCGTGAAGGGGCCGAAGCGGAGGTCCCCGGGATCGGCGGCGGGCTCTTCCAGGAAGTTCACCCGCTCCCAGTCGCCCCTGCCCAGGGCCGGGTGCAGTTCGACCTCCGCCGTGCCGCGCGTGCCGTGGGCGTCGTACAGCCGCACGACGAGGGCGTCCCCCTCCTCCGCCTCCTTGAGGGCCGCGAGACGCAGGCCGCCCGGCTGGACGGTCACGAGGTGGGCCTGGAGGTCGAGCGCCGCGCCGGGTTCGGGCCGCTCGCTGTGGACGGCGACGAGGGGCGCGTTCAGGTCGGCGGCCTCGTCCGTCGTGCCGCCCCGCCAGTCGCCGGGGTGGGGGTAGAGGGCGTAGGTGAAGGTCTGCTCGCCCTCGTCCGCGCGCGGGTCGGGGTAGACGGGCGAGCGCAGCAGGGTCAGGCTCAGCATCCCCGGCCCGGCCCCGTGCCCGTACTTGCCGTCGTTGAGCAGGCTGACCCCGAAGTCCCCCTCGCTGAGGTCGGCCCAGCGGTGGGCGGGCACCTCGAACTGCGCCGCCTCCCACGACGTGTTGCGGTGGGTGGGGCGGGTCACGGCCCCGAAGGCGGTCTCGAAGGTCGCGTGCAGCGCGCGGACGTTCAGGGGAAAGCGGGCGCGCAGCATCGTCCGGCGTCCCGTCCAGCGCAGCCGCGTCTCGACTTCCAGCCGGGGCCGCCCGGCGTCGAGGTGGTAGAACTGCTCGATCTCCGCGTTCCCGACCCGGCGCAGCACCCGCACACTCTGGCGCGTCCCGCTCGACACGCGGGTGGGCCGCCCTTGCGCCGTGACCTCCTGCCCGCCCGTCAGGTCGTGGGCGTCCACATCCCAGCCGTCCCACAACCGAGGCAGGTCCTCGTGCGCCCAGAGCTGGTTGCCGCGCCCGCCCAGCGCCTCGCGGCCCAGCGTCTTGTCGTACACGGAGGCGAGCGTGCCGTCCTCCGCCACCTCGACCCGCAGCCGGTCATTCTCCAGCACGAGGTCGTCCGGGTTCACCGGGGGAGGGGGAGTGGGTTGGACCTCCCGGATGAGGAGCGTCGTATATCCCAAACCGGGGACGAGTGTGTCCGGCGCGTGAAGGTGCAGCGTCCCCCCCTCGCGGTGGGTGGCGACCTCTGTCCCGTCGGAAGTCGTGAAGCGGACGGGTCGGTCCTGGGGCCACTCGATCCGGGCGCGAAGGGGACGGTCCACTCCCGCCAGGTTCCACACGACGACCGCCTCGCCGTCCCGCTGAACCTGCGCGGAGAGGGCACTCAACGCGGCGTCACGGATTCCCCGCGCCGTTTCCAGGACCGAGGCCAGCTCCTCGCGCGCCTGCGCGTTCACCGTGTGGATGCCCGAGCCCGGCAGGATGTCGTGGAACTGGTTGCGCAGGAGGGTGGTCCACGCCCCGTACAGCTCCTCGCGTGGAGCTTCCATCCCCGCCAGACGCCGGGCGAGGGCCGCCGCCGCGTCGGCCTCCACGAGGGTGTGCTCGGCGCGGCGGTTGAGGAACTTGACCCGGCCCTGGGTGGTGTAGGTGCCCCGGTGCAGCTCCAGGTACTGCTCGCCGACCCAGACGGGCAGGCCGTCTTGCCTCACCTCCGCGTAGAAGTCCTCGACCCGCCCGGTCACGAGGCGCGGCAGGCCAGGGAAGTCGCACAGCCGCGCCTTGCGTTCGAGCATCTCTGCCGTCGGGCCGCCGCCGCCGTCCCCGTACCCGTAGGCGAAGAGGGAGGTGTCGTGCGCCCGCTTCCCCTTGAAATTGCGCCACGTTTCAAACAGGTCGAGGGCGACGACCTGGCCGTTGTACCCCTCGTTGGGGTTGCGGAAGCTGTGCGCGAGGACCCGCGAGCCGTCGAGCGCCTCCCAGCGGTAGAGGTCGTACGGGAAGGCGTTCGTCTCGTTCCAGGTCAGCTTGGTGGTGAAGAAATACGGGAGGTCCGCCTGCCGCAGAAATTGCGGGAGGTTCGCCGCGTAGCCGAAGGTGTCGGGCAGCCACGCCACCCGCGCCCGCTTGCCGAAGCGGCTCTCGAAGTACCGCTGCCCGTACAGGAGCTGGCGCGCCCACGCCTCCCCCGAGGTCAGGTTGCCGTCGGGCTCGACCCACATGCCGCCCACCACGTCCCAGCGGCCCTCGCGCACCCGCTCCCGGACACGCTCGAAGAGGGCCGGGTCATCCTCCTCCACCCAGGCGTAGAGCTGGGCGCTCGACTGGTTGAAGTGGAAGTGCGGGGAGCGCTCCATCAGGTTCAGGACGGTGGCGAAGGTCCGCCGCGCCTTGCGCCGGGTCTCCCCGGTCGGCCACAGCCACGCGAGGTCGAGGTGCGCGTGCCCGGTCAGCCACAGGCGGCCCTCGGCGGGGTAGCGTTCCCGGATGATGCCCAGGGACGCCGAGAGGGCCGCGCGGGCGGCGGCGAGCCAGGGGCGGCCCGCGTCCGGGAAGGCCCCCTCGGGCGGCGGGAAGGTGTACTCCTCCCACAAGGAGGCGAGAGACTGCCCGGCAGAGGGCATCAGACCCAGCTCCGCGAGCGTCCCGGCGGAGGTGGGCGTCTGGGCGAGCTGTTCCAGCCGCTCGGCGAGGGGACCGTGCGCGAGGCGGGAGAGGTAGGCCTCCGTGTCGCCCCGGTCCATCCGCACGAGCGCGAGGGCGCCCCGCAACGCGTCGGCGACGAGGGCGGCGATGTCTCCCCGCCCGGCGCGCACGAGTTGCCCGGCGGCGTCCTGCGCGGCCCCGAAGTCCTCCAGCAGCCCGCGCACGTCCCCGTCGGGCACGATCAGGCGGGCCGTGCGTAAGGCGTTGGCCTGGACGGGCGTGCCGAACAGGCCGCGCGGCACGACGTCCAGCTCGATGTTCAATTCCTCGCCCCCCTCGGCCCGCGTCAGCACGGGATGTTCGAGGTGGTAGGGGTTGAGCCCGCCGACCGCCTCGCCGTTCACCCGCAGGAGTCCCTCGCCGCCGGGCTGGAGGCGGATGTGGACGGGCTGGCCGCGCCACTCCCGGGGAACGCGGACGGTGAAGCGGAGGGTGACGGGCAGGGCGCGGGCGGGCCAGGGGTCACCCTCGCTGATCGGAAACGTCTGCCCCTCCGCCTGGAAGGTGCCGCCGCACAGGGGCAGGGCGTGGCGGTCGCGCCAGGCGCCGAGTTCGGTGAGCCGGGGGGTGAGGTGCTGGAGTACCTGTTGGACGGGATCGCTGGGGTTCATGGGTCCTCGCCTTCTCGGGCCTGCGGGGGAAAGTGCCGCCCTTTCCCCGATGTTTTCACACCGGCGGGGACGTGGCCCCCGCGCCTATGCTGTGCCATGACCCTACAACCCCGCCCGATGATCTACGGCGCGAACGGCTTCACGGGCAGGCTGATCGCCCGGGAGGCGGTCCGCCGGGGGCTCACGCCGATCCTCGCCGGACGTTCCCGCGAGGCCGTCGAGCCCCTGGCCCGGGAACTGGGCCTGGAGGCCCGCGTCTTCGGCCTGGACACCCCCGCCGAGGTCGCCCGGAAGCTGGAGGGCGTCTCGCTCGTCCTGCACGGCGCGGGTCCCTTCTCCCGAACGCACCCGCCCATGCTCCGGGGCTGCCTGGAGACGGGCACCCATTACCTCGACATCACCGGGGAGCACGCCGTGCTGGAGGGGCTGCACTGGCGCGGCCCCGAGGCGCGGCGGGCGGGCATCGTGGCGGTCTCCGGCGTCGGCTTCGACGTGGTGCCCACCGACGGGGTGGCGGCACACCTCGCCCACGCGCTGCCCACGGCCACCCGTCTGCGCCTCGCCTTTCGTGGCGGCACCGTCAGCCGGGGCACGGCGATCACGATGGCTGAGGGCGCCGGGGAGGGCGGGCTGAGCCGTCAGGGCGGCCTCCTCGTCCGCGAGCCCGTCGCCGCCCGGACATGGCGGGTGGAGCATGACGGCGTGACCTTCATGGCGGTGAGCATCCCCTGGGGCGACGTGGCGAGCGCCTATTACTCCACGGGCATCCCCACGGTGGAGACGTACCTCGCCGTGCCCCCCGCCGCCGCGTTCGTGATGCGGGGAAGCGGACTCGCGGCGCCCCTGCTGCGGCGACCCGCCGTGCGGCGCCTCCTCCGGGAGCGGGCGGGCCGCGCGAAGGGACCGAGCGAGACCGAGATGAGGGAGGGCCGGACCGTCGTCTGGGGGGAGGTCACCGACCCGGCGGGGCGCACGCGCGCGGCGAAACTCCTCGGGCCGGAGGCCTACCGCTTCACGGTGGAGGCGGCCCTCGCGTCGATGGTGCGCGTGCTGGCGGGGGGCGTGCCCGCCGGGGCCTGGACACCCTCGCAGGCGTTCGGCCGGGACTTCGTGACGACCCTGCCGGGTGTGGCTTTGCTCGGTGGGTTCGAAACGGACGGCGGAGCACCCACTCCCCGCTGATCCCCGTGTGCGCTGGATTCGTGGGAATCAACCGAGCGGCCTTGCGAAGTTGCGCAACAGAGCGACCAACAAAAGGTACCGGCTGGCGGCGATGGAAGGCCTTACGGGGCTTGCCCGGACGTTCTGGAACCAAAGCAAGTCGGTCTGATCGCGGTACTCCGCTCCGCCCTGGGGAGGAAAGCACCCCCCTCAACGCCACGCAGGGCCGGACGGACACCCGCAACTCGTCCGGCCACCGCTGTGAGGCGGTCGTCACACCACGCATCTACACGAGGTGGCGAGGGCGCACGCCGACACGAATGCCCGACCAGAGCAGGAGATTCCGTTCAGCCCTCTCCTGTTCGGGGGAAGGCCGGCCCGCATGGTCCAGACCTGCACCCGCGTCCGGAGAGAGCAGCGGGGCCCGCCAAGCCTCACTCCGTCCCTCTCCTGCGGATTCGCGGAGCTGCCCCGCAGAGCTCCGCGGGCTTGCTCCGCAGCTCCGCGGACCGTACGGAGTTCGTGTCAGGGGTTCTCGATCAGGAGCACCCAGTCCTTGCCGCGCCCACCCGAGGGGGCGTTGAAGGTCCGCTCGCCCGAGTTGGCGAAGGTGCCGATCCCGCTCCTGCGCCCGGTGCGGGGGTCGAACCACGACGCGCGCACCCGTTCACCCCGCACGCGGCCCAGCGTCACCGTGACCGTGCCGCCGTCCGGGAGGTACAGCCACGCGTAGTCCTGGCCCCGCAGCGCCACGACGGGCCGCGTTCCCGTGAAGCTGCTCCTCACCAGCGTCTCGTCCGGACTCCTGCCCTGGACCGGGCGTGATTCGAGCAATGTCTTGAGGTGACGGAGCTGCGCGGCACCTGGCGCCGAGAGGGCCTTTTGCCACGCCTTGTCCCCGTCGTACACGTCGAAGCCCCAAATCAGCCGGTGGCCGTACCCGTGCCCCGCCGCCCCCGCGAACATGCTCCAGTACGCCACATTGCGTACGTCCACCCCATCGGAAAGGCCGTTTTTGCGGTCGTGGCAGATCGCGTGGTCCTCGTACACCGGCTCGGCGTTGATCACCGGCTTGATCGGCGTGCGTTTGTAAGTACCAAGCACCTTCTGCGCCTCCTGCTGGTCGCGGCAGTGCCCGGTCTGCCACAGGTTGAAGTCCAGCCAGGGCTCGTCGTGGAAGTACTCGGCGGAGGTCTTGCCCCCGTGGGGGTGGTAGGTGAGCAGGGCCCGGTCACGCCCGCCCACGCCCTGCTCGATGCCCTGGGCCATCGCCTGCCAGATTGCGCGCTGTGCCTCCGTCTCGGGCACCCGGTCGCCGCCCAGGACCCAGATGACCGGCTTGTCCCTGTAGCGCTGCCCCAGGAAGCGGCCATAGCTGCGCGCCGAGGCCGGGGTGAAGATAGGCTCGTTGTTCACCCAGCGCCCCCAGCTCGGCAGCAGGGCGACCGTCAGGCCCAGCGAGGCGGCCTGATTCACCACGTAGTCCACATGGTCCCAGTAGTCGTACTCTGCGGCGACGGCGGGGTTGTTGCCCGGGGTCGTGGCGGGCCGGGCGGGGTCTTTCCCGACCAGGGGCAGGTCGCCCTGGGCGTTGGGAACGGTCAGACCGTCCATCTCGGCGAGCGCCACGGCCTGGATGACGGTGAAGCCCTGCTCCCTGCGCCTCTGAAGATACTGGCGCGCGTCGTCGCGGTTGAGGCGGTGGAACGCCTCCCACCCGGTGTCCGCCCAGTACAGGAAGGGCCGCCCGTCCGCGTGTTGCAGCCGCCGCCCGTCGGCGGAGACGGTCAGGCGGCTTCCGGTCGCTGTCGGCTGAGCGGTCCGGGCGGTGTTCTGTGGGGCGCGGGCCTGGGCCGGGACCAGGGTGAGGTGGTCGATGATGGCGTTGCGGTCCTCGCCCACCTTGGTTCCGAGCGCGTCGTTGGTGTACTCGATCTCCAGGGTCTGTCCGGGAGCGAGGGAGGTCGTGCCCAGGACATAGGAGGCGTAGGTCTTCGAGTTCACGGTGGCGGTCCCGAGTCGGGCGCCACCCCGTTTCAACGCGACGACCGGCCAGCCCTGGTACTCGTCGGCGCGGGCCGTCAGCCGCAGGGCGTAGACCCCGGCGGGCAGATGGGCGGGCACCACGAACCGGGCGCGGTGGCTCGCCGACCACAACCCCAGTGCCGTCCCGTGAGAGGCGCCGGACTCGTTTACAACGCTTCCACCCGGTGCGGGCTCCAGGGAGACGGAAGCGGGCGCAGGCTGCACTTGGACCACCCCCAGCGTCTGCCGCAGTGCCTGGTACCAGAGGTCGGCGAGCTTGTTGTAGCCACTCACGGTGGGATGCACCCCGTCGGCCAGGTCGGCGAGGGTCAGCGCGGCCCCCACATTCACGAAGGTGATTTTCTTCCCCTGATCAGCCCGACTCTTGGCTATCCCGGGGATGGCCGCGTTGTACTGCCCCACCCGGCGATTCTCATCGGGATTTTGCAGCGGCGGGAGGGAAGAGACGAGAATCCATGTGTTCGGGCGCCGGGCGCTGATCTGGTCGAGCAGACGGCCCAGCCGGGCGGGCGCCCCCGGCAGGTCTCGGTTCTGGATGATGTCGTTCGTGCCGATCATCAGCAAGATGACGTCGGGCTGAGCGTGGCCGAGCCAGTCGTTCACCTTGGCCGCGAGTTCGTCGATGCGCCAGCCGCTGTGGCCCTCGTGGTCACGGTCGGCCAGGGTGCCGGGACCGTTGCTCATGGACCCGACGAAATTCAACCCGGGCACCTGCGGCGACAGCCGGCGGTACAGCTCGGTGCGGTAGCCGCCCGGCACGTTATACCCGTCGGTGATCGAGTCCCCCAGCGGCATGATTTTCAACGCACGGGCAGGTGTGGCGGTCGCCGGTGCCGTCTGGGCCATGACGTCCCCGGGTGCGGCACACCCGGACGACAGCAGGCCCAGGGTGAGGACGGCGGCGGTCAAGAGGTTCAGGCTCGGGAAGGTCGGCATGAGAATTCTCCTTGACCGGGGAGGGACGCGGGAGCACCGCCCTCTCCCTCCCCGGGTAGACTGTGTTCCGGTCGCCGAGAAGGCGTGAACCGCGCGGAGTGGGCCTGCTGCATGAGGTACAGAAGATTCTTGATCTCCTGCTGACGGAGGTGCCGGAACAGGGCCGCCTCCCTCTCCCCTGCCAGGAGTCCGGGAGGCGGGTGGGGGCGAGAGGGGAGGCGGCTGGGTGGCGGTCATCTGTACCTCGGGGAAATGCCGTGATCACCGAAACTCCACGACAGGGTGGGCCGTCGGTGGGGGTGGAGCCGCGTAGGGGCAGCGCCGGGAGCTTCGGTTATCGTCAGGGGCGTCTCTCAGACCTCTCGGACGGGACGCCGCACCTGCGGCCTGTCCATTATGCGGGAACCGGGGGGCTGGGGCAAGCCGGGACCGGGGGGACGGGGGATCACCCAGGGCGGGCGGGAGCGGCGGCCCCTGCGCCCCGTTCCTTGCCTCTCGATGAACCCCGCCCTCCCCGTCCGCCGGGGCACACCCGGTATCGTGCCCGCGTCGTTTCGCCCTCTTCCCTTCCCGTTCCCGCCTGGAGGTCCACCCATGCCCTGCCGCTCTCCCCTGCCCCTGCTGGCGCTGCCCGCCCTGGCCCTGGGGGCCTACGCCCTCAAGGGCCCCGCCGACCCCCTGCGCCCGTCCACCCCCGAGGACGGCGTGGGGCCGCTGACCCGCCGCCGCTACTGGGTGGAGATCGAGGGGGCCACCCACACGCCCGAGGAAGTGGCCGACCACTGGCGCAACCACCTGCCCGAGCACGCCCCGAAGTGGCTGGCGTGGTTCAGGGGCCTCGACCACCCCGTGCCGCCCGTGAGGAAGGGCGACCGCTTGCAGATTCAGATGCTGCTGATCCGGCGTGGCCGGGTCGTCATCGAGCATGTGGACCCGCTCGGCTTCCGGGTCCGGACCCTGCGGCTGCACCCCGACGCGGGCACCTCCGACTTCCGGGTGTATCCGGGCGAGGAGCGCGGGCGGATGGTCCTCCAGATCGAGTCGCTGCTGCGGGTGAACTCGCAGTTCGACCGCCTCGCGTACATCTTCGGCGTCCACGCGGCCCAGCGCCGCAACTGGGAGCTGACCCTGACGAGCGTGGCGCGGTACGCGGGCGGGCAGATTCAGAACCGGGGCCACGAGTCGCTGGAGATGCACACCCTGGAACACACCTACCACCTCCCCGAGATGCCCGAGGTGCCGGTCGGGGCGAGCCTGGAGACCGCCGACCACGCCTGAGGCGGGGGTGGGCCGACAGATCAACACGTCGGGAGCAGCTTCGGCGGCCTCGCGGTGGAGGATGGCCTGTTGGCGGATGCCCAGGCGGTTGTCGTCAGACGGGTGATCGCGTCTCGGATCAAGCAAGAGATGAGACGACGGAGACCAGCCCTGCCGTAGGCGACCTGCTTGATCCCGACAATCACGCCGTCACCCTGCGCACCCTGGAACGTGCGACGGCAATCTTGGGCAAGCGGCTGCGGCCCCGCCCCGTTTGAATCCGTAGTTGACCCTTGTCTGCTCCCTCGCACCAACAGCCCCCATCTGCATTAATTTGATGCCATGAGCGACCCCTCGGTGTTCCACAAAGCCTTGCGTGCCGCTTCCGAGGATGGGCAGGCGGAAAAGGTGCGGCGCGCGCTGCTGCGGCACGAACTCGACGCGGCGTGGCCGATCCTGAAAGGGCACCTGCCCGACGGGCGGGAGAACCCCACGACGCTGAAAAACACCCTGAGCGGAATCAAGAAACTCGTGACCTACGCGCAGGAGCAGGGAGAATCGCTGCTCACGCCGTCGCCGGGCTTCGCGGCGGGGTACCTGGCGGCCATCGCGGGGCACGCCCCGGCCACCCAGCGGGTGCTGCTGTCGCGGGCGCGGGCCCTCTATCACGCCCTGCGCGAACTCGGGGTGGTGGGGCCCGACTTCGACCCCTTCGGGGAGGTGAAGGGCCCGGACCTGCGCTTCCGGCCCGGCGAGGACAAGAGCCTCTACGACGAGGACGAGGTGGCCCGCCTCGTGGCCCACGCCGACGACGAGGAGCGAGCCCTCGTGCTGCTGGGGGCCGACGTGGGGCTGACGACGGGCGAGACCGCGCGCCTGACCTGGGAGGACATCGAGCTGAGCGGCGACGTGCTGCGGGTCCACGGGCGCGAAATCCTGGCGAGCGAGCGGCTCACGGACGCGCTGCGGACCTGGGCCAACCGCAGCGGGGGTGTGCTGTTCGCGCGGGGCTCGGTCTTCTCGCTCACCGACCACGCCGTCCGGGGGCGGCTCTTCCGGCTATGCAGGCGGGCGAACGTGACGTACAAGGCCTGGCGCTCCCTGCGCCACCGCTACGCCGTGCGGCTGTGGCAGGAGACGGGCGACCCCCAACTCGTCGCCGCCCAGCTCGGCTTCGGCACCCTGGAGGCTGTGCAGCCCTACATGCGGCTGGAGCGGGTGCGCCGCGAGCGGGCGGAGGAGCAGGAACACCAGGACCCCTGAGCCGCCCGGTCGCGCCCGCCGGGACTCGGGCGGGGCGCGCTGGGAGGGGCGGTAGGGCCGGAACGGCTGCGCCGTCCATCCCCCTCCCAGCCTTTCGCGGTGCGAGCTGTCCCAGTTCCCCACGAGGGGGAGGAGCCGAGATCAGGTTCCGCCCACTCTATGAGGCACACCGCCCCAGCCTTCATCCCACCTCACGGCAGGAGAGACGGGACGCCGCGCCCAGGAGCACTTCTGCCCGTAGGCCCGGCCGGAAGCCCCGACCGCGTTCAGAGGCTCGCCCCGACCTGCTGCAAGCGGGCGTATACCCCTTCCCGCCGCACGAGTTCGGCGTGCGTCCCCTCTTCGGCGATGCCCTGCTCGGTCAGCACGACGATGCGCCCGGCGTGGCGCACGGTGGAGAGGCGGTGGGCGATCACCAGGGTCGTGCGGCCCCGGGCCAGCCGTTCGAGCGACGCCTGGACCAGCCGCTCGCTCTCCACGTCGAGCGCACTCGTCGCCTCGTCGAAAATCAGGATCGGCGGGTCTTTCAGGAACACCCGGGCGATGCTCAGGCGCTGTTTCTGCCCGCCGGAGAGCCGCACGCCGCGCTGGCCGATGTCGGTGTCGTAGCCCTCCGGCAGGCGGATGATGAAGTCGTGTGCTCCCGCCTGCCGGGCGGCCAGGGCGACCTCCGCCTCGCCCGCTTCCGGGTTGCCGTAGCGGATGTTGTCCCGCACGCTGCCCGCGAAGAGGTACACGTCCTGCTGCACCACGCCGATCTGGCGGCGCAGCGACGCGAGCGTCACGTCCCGGACGGGCACGTCGTCCACCAGAATCCGCCCGCCGCCCACCTCGTAGAAACGGGGGATCAGGGCGCAGAGGGTACTCTTCCCCACCCCCGAGGCCCCGACGAGGGCGACGAACTCCCCGGGCCGGATGTGCAGGTCGAGGTCTCGCAGGACCGGCTCCGCGCCGGGCCGGTACGCGAAGGAGACACGCTGAAACTTGATGTCCCCCCGGACGGGGCCGAGGTCCCGGGCGCCGGGCGCGTCCGTGACGGCGGGCGGGACCTCCATCAGCTCCTGAACGCGCACGAAGCCCGCCAGACCCTCTTGGAGCAGCCGGGCGAGGTTCACGAAGCGCGCGATGGGCTCGATCAGGAGGCCGACGCACAGCAGGTACGTGACGAGTTCGTCCACCCGCAGGCTGCTGCGCAGGATGGTCAGGCTGCCGAACACCAGCACGGCGACCGTCATCAGTTGCGTGAAGGCCGTCATCCCCTGGTAGAAATACGCCTCGTTGCGGTAGCCGTCGTCGCGGCTCTCCACGAAGCGCCCGTTGGCCGCGTCGAAGCGCCCCTGCTCGACCCCCTCGTTCGTGAACGACTGCACGGTGCGGATGCCCGCGAGCGAGTCCTCGACCTGGGCGTTCACGTCTCCGATCCGTTCGCTGCTGCGCAGCATGGCCCGGTGCAGCCGACGGTGGAAGACCAGCGCGTAGGCGGCCATGGGCGGCACGAACGCGAAGAGGAGCCAGGTGAGCCCCGGGTTGATTCCCAGCAGGATGAAAAAGACGCCCGTGAACTTGAACAGGGCGACGGCGAGGTCCTCCGGGCCGTGGTGGGCGAGTTCCCCGATGGCGAGGAGGTCGTTCGTGAGGCGGCTCATCAGGTGCCCGGTGCGCTGCCCGTCGAAGAAGGCAAAGGGTTGGGCCTGAAGGTGCCGGAACAGGTCGCGCCGCAGGTCGCGCTCGATGTACGTGCCCATCATGTGGCCCCGGTAGTCCACGAAGGTGTTCGCGGCGATCTGCAAGGCGACCAGCCCCAACATGCCCCCGCCGACGAGGAGCATCTGGCGCAGGGCCTCCGGGGTGGGCTGGTGCAGGACCGTCCGGGTGACGTACCCGGCGCAGAGGGGAAAGACCAGCAAGGTCCCCGCGACGACAAAGGCGCAGAGGAGGTCGAGGACCAGCGTGCGGCGGTAGGGCCGGTAATACGCGAGGAAAACGCGGAGACGGGACGGCAAGGTGGACTCCTGGGGTCACCGGGGTCCGGTTCGTTTCCGCGGGCGTGGTGCCGTCCGCCCGGCCTGTCTTCCGGCGAGGGGGCCGGGCAGGCGGGTTCGTTCGAGCCTACCTGCTCGGGCGAGGCGTCAAGGCGACTGCGCGTGAAACGTCCGGGCTCCCGGCGGAAAGGGCGCGGGTGGGCTGGACAGACAGGCGACCTTGAGGCATGGGGTTCTCCTTTGGTGATGCTCGGAACTTCCGATGAGGGTAGGCACGGCGGGCCGGGCCCGGCTCCCCGTGATGTGGCCTAGCGCCCTAAGCCGGGAGGCTTAGCGCAGGCACACGGGCGGAGGGTCGGCCCTCCCCTACAGGTACTGCCGGAACCACACCAGGGTCGTGGCCCAGGCGTTTTCCGCCGCGTCGCGCTTGTAATTCTGGCCGGTGTCGTTGTGAAAGGCGTGGTTGGCGCCGGGATAGATCAGGAACTGGTGGCGCACGTTCGCCGCCGCCAGCGCCGCCTCGGTGGGGGCCGCGTTCGACGTGATGCGCGCGTCGCGCCCGCCGTAGATGCCCAGCACCGCCGCCCGGATGTTCGGAACGTCCCCGAACGAGGGAGAGGGCCCGTAGTACGGCACGGCGGCCCGCAGGTCGGGCAGCACCGTCGAGAGGCGCCACGTCATGCCGCCGCCCCAGCAAAACCCCACCATGCCGAAGCGTTCGGCCTGCGCCCCGGGCTGGGCCTTGAGGACCTTGACGGCCTCCAGCGCGTGGGCCACATGCTGTTCGGCGGGCGTGCGGGCGATGAAGGCGGAAATCTGGGCGGTGTCGGTGAAGCGGGCCGTGCCCCCCTCGGGAGACACGAAGTCGGGCGCGAGGGCGATGTACCCGGCCTTGGCGACCCGGCGCGTCACGTCCTTGATGTGCGGCTGGAGGCCCCGGTTCTCGTGGATCACCAGGACGATGGGCGCACTCGCCACCCCGGCGGGGCGGGCGACGTAGGCGAAGTTGGTGCGGCCCAGCGCCTCGTAGGTGAGGTCGCGCGCCTCGATGGCGGGGTCCTGCGGGTCCACCTGGTACGAGTTGCGGGCGGGCTCGTTCTGGGGGGCGGCCCCCTGCGCCTCGGCGAGTTCGGCGGCGCTGACGCCCATCACGCCCAGGGTGGCGAGCAGCGTCCGCGCCCCCAGAATCCCGCCGCCCAGCAGCACGCTGCGGCGCAGGAACTCGCGGCGGGCCATCTCCCCCTCACGGTAGTCCTCGGCGAACTCCTCGGCGACGTAGCGAAACAGGTCCTGCCGGTACTCGCTCATGGCGCTCCTTTCGTGGCCTGTCCATCACACCGGAAAAGGGGCGGCGAAACTGTAAGACCTCCCGGCCCGGGCGCCCCCGGACGCACTTTTTCCCGGCACGCGACCTTTGCCGACGCCCCTCGCGTGAAGGCGTGTGGGGCGTTCACGTCGAGCCCCGGCAGGAGGCCCGGCACCGCCGTCCTCTCCACGAGGTCGCTGCCCGTCGCCGCGCGCCCTCGCCTCCCTCGCACAGCAGGCTCACCGGCCGGGGGCGGGGCGTGGGCCCTCCGGCGCGAGCAGGGCCGCCGTCTGGCGTTCGGGCCGCGTATACGGGGAGATACCGAGCAGGTGGTCGTGCCACGGCAGGGCGCTCCAGGTTAAGCGGACTCCTCCCCTCAGGCGGGCAACGGGACTGGGGTGCGCCGCAACCAGCACCGCGCTCTCGCTGTCTCTGAAGGCAGGCACCGTCCTGGGAACCTTCGCGCGGGCCTTCGGTGATCCGGCGGTCTTCCTGCCGGGCGCCGCCCCCGGCCCGCAGCGTGGGGCGGACGATGCCTCAGAGACCGGCGGGCTGGACGGTCAGGCCGGACGGCCTTTCGAGGGGACGGCCCTCGACGAAGCTATAGTCGTCCGCATAGGTCTCCAGAACGACCTTCCGGGTGAGATCCCCGGTCTGGAGCGGCCGACTCGCCGCCAGGGCCTCGCGCTCCTCGCGGAAGATGACGGGCACGTGGGGGGTGTCGGGGTGCGTCAGCGGCAGGCCATCGACGACGAGGACGAAGTAGCAGGGGATCCGTGCGGCAGCCGTCATAGTTAAAGATTAAGTGAAGGTGTCTGACAAAACTGGCACAACGGCGGCGGCCCCGTCACCGGCGGGGACCTTTAGAATTTCGCCGTGCCGTACACCACCCTGAGCGAACAGATCAAGAACCTCTCCAACCCGCAGAGGAGCGACACCTTTGTCAAGCGGTTCCGCGACGCGGTGCGGGAGGGCGAGCTGGAGGCGGCGGAGTTGCCCCAGCGCTTCACCCTGCCCAAGACCTACCGCAAGCGGGGCAGCGACGAGACTGCCACCCGCGACGTGCGCGAGATGGTGTTCGAGCCCAGCCCCGAGTTCGAGGCCTGGTTCACGCGGGTGAACGAGGAGCTGTCGGCGGGGCGCGAGCGGCGGGCGAGGGTCAAGCCCACCCTGGAGAACATCGAGGCCGGGTCCGTGGATTTCCGGGCGCTCGCCGAGGAGACCCGGCGCAAACTCAACGCGAGCTTCGAGAAGGGACAGACCCTCGGCAAGTCGCGCGCCCAGACCCGCACTCCGTCCGGCAAGGCCGCCAGCAAGACCGGGAGCAAGCGCGGCGCCCGGAAGTAGGCGGCAGGCCGTTCGGCTTGCACCCGAACCCATGGAGGCGTGGACAGGGCCAGCGGTGGCCCCGTCCACGCCTCCGGCCCTGGGTGAGGCTACCTGCCGGGCCGACCTCAGGCGCTCATGGTGCCCAGCAGCCCCTCGCACGCCCGCTCGCAGCGGCGGCAGGACTCGGCGCACACCCCGCAGTGAGGCATGTTCATCTCGCGCGCGTGGCGCTCGCACTCGTCCCCGCAGGCCCGGCAGGCCGCCTGGCAGGCCTGAAGCTGGGCGCGCACCACGCCCCGGTCGGGCTGGGTGAGCCGGGAGAGGACCCGCCCGGTCGCGCCGCACACGTCGGCGCAGTCGAGATTCAGCCGGATGCAGTGGACGAGGTGCGTCAGGTGCTCGCGCTCGGCGAGGCAGGCGTCGGCGCAGGACGAGCAGACGTTCTCGCACCCGAAGCAGGCGTCGATACACTCCGCGAGCGCGCCGAGGTCGAAGACGCTCGCCGGGTTGGGGTGGGTTTCCAGCATCCGGGCGGTGTTCTGCGGCATGGAGGTCTCCTGTATGGCTGAGCGGGTCCGCCCCCGGCGCCCGCCTCGATCTCACGGTGCGGTCCTGATCTGGCGGGGATTCGGTCGCCAGGTCGGGCTGCGGAAGGGGCGGGTCTGGGCGCTCACATCCCCGGGACGAGTTCGACCTTGAGCCAGCCGGGCCGCCGCTCGTCGAACGCCCGGTAGGCCGAGAGCACGTCGCTCATCTCCTCGGCGCGAGAGAGCAGCCCCTCAGGGTCGAGCGTTCCCTGCTGGATCAGGTCGAGGAGGTACGGGATGTATTTGCGGTGGGGCGTATTGCCCATCTTGATCGTGAGGTTCTTGTTCATCGCCGCGCCGATGGGGAAGCTCTGCATGGTGGGCGGGTACACGCCGATGATCGAGAGGGTCCCCGCCTTGCACACCGACTGCACCGCCCATTCGAGGGCCTGGCTGGGCGCGTTCCCCACGTTCCCGGCGGTGCCGTCCGGCGCGACCTGCGAGAGCTGCTCCTCGAACTCCCCCGCCTCCTGGCGGGCCTGCTGAGCCGCCGGGCCGTGGTCGGCGTGCTGGGCGTCCACCCCCACCGCGTCAATCACCCGGTCCACGCCGGTGCCGCCCGTCAGGCGCTTCAGGGTCTCCACCGGGTCTTCCTCGTCGAAGTTGATGGCCTCGGCCCCCTGGTCACTCGCGGTCTCCAATCGGTCGGGAATGCGGTCCACCGCGAAGACGCGTCCGGCGCCCATCAGCTTGGCGGAGGTGATGGCGAACTGCCCGACCGGCCCGCAGCCGAAGACGGCCACCGTGTCCCCGGGCTTGATCTCCGCGAGCTCGGCGCCGAAGTACCCGGTCGGGAAGATGTCCGAGACGAGAATCGCCTGCCCGTCGGTCACGGCGTCGGGAATCTTGACGAGGTTGATGGCCGCAAAGGGCACGCGCGCCTTCTCGGCCTGGAGGCCCTGAACCGGGCCGCTCGCCTTGGGGCCGCCGTAAAAGGCCGTGCCCGCCGAGGGCCCGTTGGGGTTGGCGTTGTCGCACTGGGAGTAGTCGCCCGCGCGGCAGTACGGGCAGTAGCCGCAGCCCATCGTGGAGGGGATCACCACCCGGTCGCCGGGCCGGAAGTTGCGCACGTCGGCGCCCACCTCCTCGACGATGCCCACGCCCTCGTGGCCGAGGATGGTGCCGGGCACCATCTCGCTGAAGGTGCCGTGCACGAAGTGCAGGTCGGTGCCGCAGATCGCCGAGGCGGTCAGCCGTACGATGGCGTCCGTCGGCTGCTCGATCCGGGGGTCGGGAACGTCCTCCAGCCGAATGTCTCCCACGCCGTGCCATACCACTGCTTTCATAGGGCCTCCTGACAGGCTCCATCTAACGGCAGGGGGGGCGGCGGGGACCGCTGAATAAAGGATCGGCCACGGCAGAGTTCACGTTGGGCCCCGTTCCGGCCCGCCGAACCTGCATGAAGCGCCCGCCAAGCGCCCTCTTATGCGCGGCCCCCGGTGGCTCTCTACCCTCCGGCAATGGCGACTTACCGAGGCATGATTTTCGACATCGACGGGACCCTGGTGGACAGCAACGACGCCCACGCCCGCGCGTGGGTGCGGGCCTTTGCCGACGAGGGCATCGAGGTTCCTTTCGAGCAGGTCCGGCCCCTGATCGGCATGGGCGGCGACCAGCTCGTCCCGCGCGTGACGGGCACCGGGAAGGGCGACCCCCGCTACCAGGCCCTCTCGGACGGCTGGAAGCGCCACTTTCAGGAGGAGGAGTTGCCGAACCTGCGGGGGCAGCCGGGGGCGCGCGCCCTGCTCAAGGCCCTGCAAGCGCGGGGCCTGAGGCTGATCGCGGGCACCTCGGCGGACGAGGCGCTCGTCGCGGACCTGCTCAAGATCGCCGGGGTGGAGGACCTGCTCACCGAGCACACCACCGCCTCCGACGTGGAGGCCTCCAAGCCCGAGCCCGACATCGTGCGGGCCGCCGTGACCAAGCTGGGGCTCGCCCCCGCCGAGGTGCTGATGGTGGGCGACACCCCCTTCGACGTGGAGAGCGCGCGGGGGGCGGGCGTGGACACCGTGGCCCTGCGCTGCGGCGGGGACAGCCGTTTCGAGGGCGCCGTCGCCGTGTACGACAGCCCACAGGACTGGCTCGATCAGTTGGCCGCGTCGCCCGTCGCCTGATGCACCGCACCCTCGACCTCAGCGTTCCGGCCCAGGCGACCGACGGGCTGCTCGCGGCCCTCGCGCGGCTGGAGGACGTGATCGGGCTGGGCGTGCACCGGGGCGCGTCGGTCAAGCCGCCCGGCGACGTGATCGTGGTCCACGTCCTCAACCGGGGCGCGGACGAGGTGCTGCGGCTGGCCGGGGAGGTGGGGCCTGAGGTCTCGGTGGTGACGGCGGAGACGAGCAGCATCATCGACCCCCGGCACGGCGCCCGCGTGGAGAACGACGTGGACGAGGCGATCTGGGAGGAGGTCGAGACCGGGCTGCGCCACCAGGGCCGGATCACGCCGAACTTTCTGGCGCTGATGGCCCTGGGCGGCGTGCTGGGCGCGGTGGGCATGGTGAGCGAGGGGGCACCCCAGGCGCTGGCCTTCGTCGCGGCCTCGATCATCACGCCCGGCTTCGAGCCCATCGTGAAAATTGCGCTCGGGGCGGCGCTGGGCCGGGGGAACGTGGTCCGGCGGGGGCTGCGGTCCACGCTGGCGGGGTACGCGGTCTTCGTCCTCGTCGCCGGGCTGACCTTCCTGCTGCTGCGGGCCGCCGGGTCGGCGACCATCCGGGAATTTACCGAGAACACCGAGCTGGCGCGCCTCGCCTCGCCGGGCGGCAAGGACCTGCTCTTCTCGGTGGTGGGGGCGCTTTCGGGCGCCGTCATCATGGCGTCGTACCGCCGCAGCGTGATCGCCGGGGCGCTCGTCGCGCTGGTGCTCATTCCCTCCGCCGCGTCGGTGGGCCTGGCCCTCTCCATCGGTCGCCTCGACCTCGCCCGGCAGGGTCTGGAACGCTTCGGATTGGACGCCCTGCTCGTGGTCGTCCTGGGATGGGCCGTCTTCGCCGTCAAGCAGCGCACCGTCCACCGCCGCGGGCCCCTCGTCTGAGCCCCGTCTCGTGTTGGTCCCGTCGCGGCGGACCCGGCCCACCTTCATCGGCACCGGGGGCGGGCCGCCGAAGCTCTCCACGGTCGCCTGACGGACCGACGTTTCTCCCCCCGACTGGCCGGGTTCATCGGCACGGACTCACGTCACCGCTGGCAGGGACGGGGAGCAGTCAGGCCGGATCGGTGCTCGCCCTGACCGGGGTGTGGACGGGTCGGCCGTGGCCGGGACCCCTGGACAAGGTGGTGAAATGATTGTCGCCGGTCATGGGGCGGGATTTCGGAGAGGTCAGTTCGCGGGATGCCGTGAGCCGCCCGCCGCACGGTGGCGAGACGCACATCGCCATTCGATACATGTTGTCGCTGCGACGCTCCTGGCTTCATAGCTCTTCCTTAGCTTTCTTGTTACATCAAAATACTGCTTCATTCTCCATCCGGGTACAAATGCCGAGCTTGATCGTCCCGAAAAGTTGGCTTTATGTTCATTGGTCCACGGTAACTTTTTAAAGACGATCTCTCTTTATACCTTGGCCGTGCCTTGACGGCAGGAGGAGCGCCATGAATCAGGAACATCTCCAGCAGTTGATTGCCGATGGTCTGGTCGCCATGAAGGCCGGAGGACGTGTCGCGGCGGCGGCCACCGACGAGATTCAGCAGGCCGCCAGCGACCCGGAGTTGAAGTCCGCGCTGGAGGCGGGCAACGAGACGGCCAAGACGTGGCAGACGCGAATCGAGCGGGCGCTGGGTGAGCTTGGGGCCACGGGTGAGGGTGAGAACCCCATTCTTGAGGCCCACTATCAGGTGTCCAGAAAAATCCGCGACACCGCTCAGGACGAGCAGGTGCGCGACCTGGGCATCATTGCCTCGGGGCAACTCGCGCTGCACTACTGGATCGCCGCCTTCGGGACGATGAAGGCGTATGCCCGCCAGTCGGGGCTGGGTCAGACCGAGCAGGAGATGAGCCGGTCGGTGGAAGAGGCCAAGCAGGCCGACGAGCAACACACGGAGATCGCGGCCCGGATCATGGGCTGAGGTCCCTGACCACCACACGCCCGGGGGAGCCGAGACACTCCCCCGAGCGTGTTTCGGGTGTCTCCCCAGGCCAGATACCCTGACGGAGGACGGGAGCTGCACGGCGATCTGGTCCCTCGCTGACCCTGCCCGGCTGCCCGCTGGCGAACCCAATGCCCCCGGCGGGCAATGGGCAGGCCGAAGCGGTGGGTTGGGGCGAGCCCTTCGCTTGCGGGCACAAAGACTAGGGGGCGCAACGCTGACGGCGAGTCCCGTCGAGGTCTCTTCAAAAACAAGACTGGGTTTTGAGCGGCCGCCCACCTACGGTAGGAGCACGCCGACGACGGGAGACACCCGGACCGGGGGCCCACGCGGCAACGGGAGGACATTCATGAAGACCTAGGCCGAGCTGCTCCTTGCCGCCGCTTCTCCCGCGCCCGGCACCCCCATCGGCGACCGGGCAACCGGAGGCCATGCCACCCGAATCAGACCCCGACTGCGACTGCGGCCCCCGTGGCCGCTGTTTTCGTGGGAATGAGGCCTCCCCCCTCGCCGGGCGTCGTAGGCTGACGGCCATGCCCCAGGCCCAGCTCCAGGACACCCAGGTCGTGCGGGACCCCGAAGTCGTGGCGCTGCTGCTCGACGGTCGCCGTGGGCGGTACTTCGAGCCCTTCCTGGGGCGGGCGTGCACCGTGTCCGAGGCGGCGGCGAGCTGCGGGCTGCGGCCCAACGCCATGAGCTACTGGGTCAGGAAGTTCGGGCGGCTGGGGATGGTGCGCGACTCGGGCCCGCGTGAGGAGCGGGGACGGCGGGTGCGGACGTACCGCTCGGTCGCCGACCAGCTCGTGCTGCTGCCCCCGGCGGCGGTCTCGGTGCCCAGCGAGGAATACTTCCGCCGGGAGTGGGACCCGTACTGGGAGCGGTTCATGCGCGGGGCAATCCTCACGTCGCTCGAAGTCGCCGACGTTTGGGCGGCCCGGCTCTACCGCGACGAGGGGGGCCGCCTGCGCCGCGAGGGCTTCCCGCGTTGGTACCTGGACGCGTCCGTCACCCCGGTGAGCATCGTCGGCGCCAACTCGTGGGGCACGCTCCACCTGACCCGCCCGGACGCCGAGGCCCTGCAAGGGGAACTCGACGCGCTGTTCGAACGCTACGCCGCCCGGTCCTCGAAGGGTTCCGACCGCACGCCCTACCTCCTCCACCTGGGCCTCGTCAAGGAACCTCCGACGGCCCCGGAGTGAGGGGGGCCGGAGGTCAGCCCCCGTCCCGGCCCTCCACCGGAAACCAGTCCCGCAGCGCCCCGTAGGCCGCCGCAAACCGCCCGGCGACCTCCGCCCAGTCGTGATCCGGACGGGGTTCAATGGACTCCCCGGTACGCGGAGCCGTCACCCTGGGCTCCTCCCCCGTCACCGCCGCCCGGGCGAGGAGCGCGGCTCCCAGCGCCGAGGCCCCGGGCACCTCCACCCCCTCCAGCGGGCGCCCCAGCACGTCGGCGAGGAGTTGGCGCCACCAGGGGTGGACCGAGCCCCCGCCCGCGAGCCGCAGGGCGGGCCGGTCGGTTTGCGGCAGCAGGAGCAGCGCCTCCCGGATGGAGAGCGCCACCCCCTCGAAGGCGGCGCGGGCGAGGTGTTCCGGCCCGTGCTCCAGCCCCGCGCCGATCCAGCCCCCCCGCGCGTGCGGGTCGAGGTGGGGGGTGCGGTCCCCGGTGAGGTACGGCAGGAACAACAGGCCACGTGAGCCGGGTTCCGCCTCCTGCGCGAGCGCGTAGAACTCTGCCCACTCGCAGCGCAGGGCCCGCCGCGCCCACTCCAGGGCGAGCCCGGCGTTCTGCACGGCGCCGAGGAGGTAGCCGCCCCGGTCCCCCGCCGTGCGGAAGACGTGCAGCCCCCGCCGCGCCTCCGGCAAGGCCTCCTCCCGCAACACGAGCTGTGCCCCCGTCCCGACCGTGAGCTGCACCTGCCCGGCGGGGAGCCCGGTGCCCAGGAGCGCCGCCGCCGTGTCCGCCGCCCCCGCCGCGACGGGCAGGCCGGGGGGGAGCCCCAGGTGCGAGGCTGCCGCGGGGGTGAGGGTCCCGGCCACCGCCGCCGACAGGACGAGCGGCGCGAGCAGGTCGGCACGCAGGCCGAGTGCCCCCACGACCGGGGCGTTCCACCCATCGCGTTCGGGGTCGTAGAGCAGCGTTCCCGAGGCGTCGGAGGGCTCGGCGTGGGCTGCCCCGGTCAGGCGCAGGCGCAGCCAGTCCTTGGGTTGCAGGGCCCAGCGGGCGCGGTCGTAGACCTCCGCCTCGTGCTCCCGCAGCCACAGCAGGGTCGGCCCCGCCATGCCCGCCGTGACGGGGTTGCGGAGGCTGAGGCGCAGGGACCCGGGCAGCCCGTGGTAGGCGCCGAGGACCGAGGAGGCCCGCCCGTCCGCCCACAGCACCGCCGCCCTGAGCGGGGCGCCGTCCGCCGCGCACAGCACCACCCCGTGCATCTGCCCGCAGAGGCCCAGGGCGCGGACGCGCGGGCCGTCCGCCCCGACGACCTCGCGGGTGACGCGGCCCACGGCCTCCCACCACTCCGCCGGGTCGCTCTCGGCCCAGCCGGGGCGGGGGGCCCGGACCGGGTAGGCCCCGCTGCCCTCGCGGAGGGGTGAGCCGTCTTCCCCGAAGAGGGCGACCTTGACGCTCCCGGTGCCGAGGTCAAGGCCGAGGTACATGGGCGCTCCGGGCCGCCGCGTCATCCCCCGGCCAGCGTCTCCCGCTCGCGTTCGGCGCGGAGCTGCTCCAGGCGGCGCTCGTCGGCGAGGGCGTGGATTTCCTGCAACACGTCGTGCTGCACGGCGCGCGAGACGCGGGAGGTCACGGCCCGCACGCGCCCGGGATCGAGCTTGTGGGTGCGGTCCTCCCGCAGCAGGCCGTTCGTCTCCTGCTCGGTGTCGGTGAGCTGGGTGTAGCAGAAACCCGCGATCACGGGGCTGTCGAGCACGGCGTTCAGCAGGTCCTCGTAGCGGGCCAGCAGCGCGTCGGTGTCGGGCAGGGTGCCGTACCCCCACCAGCGGTCCGACTCCGCGGGGGCGTGGCTGAGCCCGCCGAACTCGGTGAGCATCACGGGTTCGTCCTGGCGGTGGTGTCCGGCGAGGTAGAAGTTGCGCCGCGAGGGCTGCACCTCCCGCAGGGTGTGTTCCAGCGCCTCCTGGGAGCTGTAGCGCTCGCGCAGGGTCGCCCCGTCGAGGGCGTAGTCGTGGACCCCCAGGATGTCCCCCTCCACGAGTTCCCAGCCGTCGTTGCCGATGGCCGGGCGGGTGGGGTCGAGCGACTTCGTGAGGTGGTACAGCCCGCGCACGAAGGCCCGCTGCGCTGCGTCGCCCTCCAGGTTGGGCACGCCCCACGACTCGTTGACAGGCACCCAGGTCACGATGCAGGGGTGGTTGTAATCCCGCTCCAGCGCCTCCACCCACTCGCGGGTCAGGCGGCGCTGCGCCTCCGGGGTGAAGACGTAGGCGTTCGCCATCTCGCCCCACACGAGCAGCCCCAGGCGGTCACACCAGTACAGGAAACGCGGGTCTTCCACCTTCTGGTGGATGCGGATGCCGTTGAAGCCGAGTTCCTTGACGAGTTCGGCCTCGCGCCGCAGGGCGTCTTCCGACGGCGCGGCGAGGTGCGACTCGGGCCAGTAGTTCTGCGCGAGCACGAGCCGCAGGTAATAGGGCGAGCCGTTGAGGAGAAACCGCCCGTCGCGCACGCCCACGCTGCGCAACCCCGCGTAGCTGCCCACCTCGTCCACCACGTTGTCGTCCTCGTCGAGGAGGGTGATCCGCGCGTCGATCAGGTTGGGGCGCCGTGGAGTCCACACGAGGTCCTTGCGCTCGGCCCTCAGCCGCAGGGGGTCGATCTCGATCTCGCGGCGGATCTCCTGGCCCTCCAGGGCATAGGTGTCGTCGGCGAGGCGCCTGCCCCGGAGGCTCAGCCGCACGCGCACGCGCAGGCCCTCTCCCCCCGCCCGGTTCAGCCGCAGGTGCAGGCCGAGCTGTCCCCGGTCCACGTCCGGCGTCCAGCGCAGGGTCTGGATATGGGTGCGCGGCACGGCCTCCAGCCACACGGGCTGCCAGATGCCGGTCGTGCGGTGGTACCAGATCGCGTGCGGCCTCTCCTCCCAGTCCTGCTTGCCGCGCGGCTGGGCGAGGTCGTGGGGATCGTCCTCGGCCCGCACCACGACGACCTGCGTCTCCCCCGGCACCAGGGCGGTGGTCAGGTCGGCGGTGAAGGGCGTGTGCCCCCCCTCGTGCTCGGCGACGAGGCGGCCGTTGACCCACACCGAGGCGCGGTAGTCCACCGCCCCGAAGTGGAGCAGGACGCGGCCCGCGCGGTCCTCCCCGGGCACCGTGAAGGTGCGGCGGTACCACACGACCGGGTGGTAGCCCGTCTCGCGCAGCCCGCTCGCCTGCGACTCGGGCGGGAAGGGCACGGTGATCTGCCGGCCAAACACGTCCTCGCGCCCGAACCAGCGCTCGTCCAGCCCCACGCCCTGGTCGTCGTGCGCGAAGCCCCACACGCCGCCGAGGTCGTCCCAGCGTTCGCGGGTGAGCTGCGGGCGGGGGTGGAGGGAGGGGGACGCCGGGGACTGCGGGGCCTGTTCGTTCACGGGGGTTGCTCCTGGGAGGGGGGCGGGACGCCGGGGACCTGTCTTCCCCGGCAGGGGGCATGAAGACGCCGCGATCATACGGCTTCGGGCCGCAGGGGCTTCCAACAGCCTGCCCGCCGCCTGCGCCGGGGAGCCGGGGGGGGAAGCGGGCAACAGCGGAGGCGGCCCGGTCCACTGGAAAGACCGGGCCGCCTCCGGCGGGTTGGGCTCAGGCCAGCGTCACTTCGGGCAGACGTTGACCGGCGAGGCCGAGTTGCGCGGCGCCACCGCCCCCGACGTGAGGTCGGCGGCCGCGTCGGTGTCGGTACAGCCCCCGTTCGCGCGGCTGAGGCTGGTGGTGGTCGTCAGGCCGGAGTACGAGACGTAATCGCGCACGTTCGCATTCGCCCGGTCGGTCACCGCCGTCGTCCCCTCGGCGATCAGGACCTGACCCGCCGAACCGCTCATGTTGATCGTGCCCGTCGCGTCGGGCGTCGGCAGGGTCGCCGTGCCGCCCGCTCCCGCCGCCTGCTGCACGAGGTAATACCCGCCGGGGGCGAGGTTGAAGCTCGTCAGGGGCGTGACCTGCCAGGAGGTGCCCGTCGCGCTCGCGTACTGCACCGAGTACCCGGCGAGGTTCACGGCCTCGCTCCCGGCGTTGAAGATCTCGATGAAGTCGTTCTTATAGACCGAGCCCGAGTTCCCGCCCCCGCCGAAGACCTGGCTGACCACGAGCTTGGCGCCGCCCGTGGGCACCGCGTTCACGGTCACGCTCTGGGTGGCGGTCCGGGTCTCCCCGCTCGCCGTGGCGGTCACGGTGACCGCGAACGTCCCGGCGGCGGCGAAGGTGTGCGTGGCCCCCGTCGCGGTCGGCGCGAGCGTCTCCTCGGCGCTGCCGTCGCCCCAGTTCACCTTCAGGCTGTCCAGGGCCGCGTTCGTGCCGATGCTCAGCGTGTACGCCTGCCCCGCCGTCACGCTCGCCGCGCCCGTGGCGGTCACGCCCAGGGGCTGACGCACCTCGTCGCGGGTGAGGTTCAGGCCGATCAGCACCGGGTCGTGGTCGCTCGCGCGGAAGGCATTGGGCTGGTACAGGTCGGGGGTCGTGCAGGAGGTGCCCGTGCAGTTGGGGTTGTTCTTGAACTCGACGTTGTAGTCGATGAAGGTGGGCTCGTCCGCGTTGATATGCCACTCGGTGATGCCGGTGACCTGCGTGTCGAGGTTCGTGGAGGCGAGCGCGTGGTCGAGGTAGCCGAAGAGGCCGCCGAACTGGTACGAGTAGCGGTCCTCGGCGGGGACGCGCTTGTTCTCGCTCACGAAACCGCCCGCCACAATCGCCTTGATGGGGTCCTCGTCACCGTAGGCGTTGAAGTCGCCCATCAGGAGAACGTCCTGGTCGCCGCTGCGGGTCTTGAGGCGGTCCACGAAGCCCAGGAGCTTTTGCGCCTGCTGCACGCGCAGCTCGTTCCAGCAGCCCTGCCCGGTGTCCACGTCGCCGCTCGTGGGGCAGCTTCCCTTGCTCTTGAGGTGGTTGGCGACGACGGTCAGCACGCCGCCCGTGGTCTTGTCCTGGAAGGTCTGGGCGACGGGCGGGCGGCTGTACACGTTGTCCGCGTTGTCGTCCACCACCGGGCTGCCCACGGGCGTCACGCGGGCGGGCTTGTAGATCAGGGCGACCTTGATGGCGTCCGTGCCGACCACGCCCGTCTGCACCGCCGCGTAGGTCTCCTTGCCGTACGCCTCGTTCAGCCCGCTCACGAGGTCGCCCAGGGCGATGTCCCCGTTGTTCTGCACCTCCATCAGGGTCACGATGTCGGCGTCGAGCCCCTTCAGCGCGGCGACGACCTTGGCCTTCTGGCGGGCGAACTCGTACGCGCTGTTCGCCCCCCGGTCCGCGCCCGTGAAGGTCGTGAAGTAGTTCAGCACGTTCGCGCCCGCGACCTTGAGGGTGCCGCCCACATCCTTGGGCTTGTCCTGGCGCGGGTTCTCGTTCACGAAGGTCACGGTCCCGGTCGGCTCGACCTTGAAAGCGTCGTTGCCGTAGCGCAGCACGCCGGTCAGGCCGGTCACGGTGTCCCCGGTGCGGCGGGTGTTCTGCGCGTCGAGGTAGGGCACCGTCGCCGGATTCTGGCGGCTGCTGCCGTCGTCGAGCACGATGCGCCGCGCGCCCTGCTCGGCGGTCGTCGTCGCCACGTTGCCGTTCGTGGGGTTGAAGAGCCGTCCGCCCGCCGCGAGGCCGAGTTCGCCGTAGCGCCCCAGGCCGAAGTTGTCCGTGACGGTGAGCTTTTCCGGGAAGGTGACGAGCATCCCCTCATAGCGCTCAAGGTCGTTGAAGGGGGCCTTCACCTCCACCGGCTTCACGACGAGGCCGCCCGCGCACTTCGTGAAGTTGCTCAGCGTGTCGAGCTGGGTGGCGGTGGCCGCGAGCCGGTCGCTGGCCGCCTTGAACTCGCGCACCACGCCCGTGAACTGCACGAGGTCGCCGGGCGCGACGTTCTGGGGCGCGGCGCCCGTGAACACGAAGAGACCGTCGCTCGTCGCCGCGTCACCGTCGCCCTTCGCGTCCTGGAGGAAAAAGCCGCCCAGGCCCGTCTGGTAGTCGCCCGTGACCACGCCACGCACGGTCACGCTCTGACCCAAAAGGGGGCTAGTCGCGCCGCTCCCCTGGATAGCGGGGATGGCCGTGATCGGCCCGGCGGCCACCGGGCAGCTCGCCACCGCCGTCAGGGTCACACCGACCTTCGCGCCCCCCTCGCTGAGATTGAAGGTCTGCTCCCCCTGCTGGGTCACCTGCCCGTCCGCGCTGACACCCTGCACGGTGACGGTGAGGCCGCGCGCCGTGGGGACATTCGTGAACTGCGCGGTGGCCTGCTCGCCCTCCACCCTGAGGGATTGGCTGAGGTCGCCGAGCCGCGCGGTGAGGGTGCTCCCCGCCAGCACGGGCGAGGCGGTCACCGTCACCGTGGCCGTCACGCGGGTGAGCGCCGGGGCGGTGGTCGTCTTGCCGCTCGCCGTGTTGATCTCCGCCGTCCCCCGGTACAGCACCACGGCCCGGTCGGCATGGTCGAAGGCACGGATGACCACCTGGTACTTGGGATCGCCGTTCGGGAGGTCACCCAGCACGACGGTGGCCTGCCCGTCCCTGGGGGTCGCCGTGAAGGTGCGGGGCGAGCTCAGCTTGCCGCCGCTGAGTTCGGCGGTCACGAACTTGACCTCGGCCGGGACCTTCACGGCGAGGGCGGCGTCCTTCTGGGCGAGGGCCTGAACGCCGGTATCGGCGCCGAGGGCACCGGGAGTGGCCGTCTCACCGCACGCGGCGAGCAGCAGGGAGCAGGACAGAGCCAGGATGGATAAACGCATGGTTCTCCTTGAGAAGAAGGGGAATAGGTTGAGGGGGTAGCAACCGCACAGGAGAAGAGCACATTTTCGCCATCGAAACTTCAGATGGATTACATTTCTCGCCGCTCGGGAGGATCGCGCGGGAACGAGTGGCCGGATGGAGAGGACTCAAGGCGGTGGGCCTCCCCGACCGCCGCTCCTCCTTGCGGGAGCCCGGACGTCCGCACGGTGTGGTCAAGGAAGCGCCCGGCACCTCTTCCACATCCTTCCGTGGGGGTGCCGGGCGCGATGCTCCGTCTCAGAAAGCGTGAGGCTTCACTTCTCCTGCCCCAGCGCGAAGCCCTTGGAAAACTGCTCCTGAAGCAGCGTGAACACGAGGAGGGGCGGCAGCAGGGTCACGATGGCGCCCGCCATCACGGCGCCCCAGTCGGTCTGCCCGCCCACGTCGATGAGCTTGCGCAGGCCCACCTGCACGACCTGCCGCTCGTCGCTCTGCATGATGACCAGCGGCCAGAGGTACTGGTCCCACGCGAACACGAACTGGATCACCGCGAGGGCGCCGATGGTGTTCACGCTCAGCGGCAACAGCACGTGGCGCAAGAAGAGCAGCGGCCCGCACCCGTCGATCCGGGCCGCGTCCGCCAGGGAAGTGGGGATATTCAGGAAATGCTGCCGGAAGAGGAAGGTCCCCGTCGCCGAGGCCAGGAACGGCACGATGATCGCCAGGTACGAGTTCGCCCATCCCAGCCGCGAGGACACGAGATCGAACAGGGCGACGATCAGGAGTTCGGTGGGCAGCATCAGCGTGAAGAGCACCAGCGCGAAGGCCACCGAGCGCAGCGGGAAGCGGAAGTACACGAACGCGAGGGCGGCGAGGACCGAAAGCGTCGTCTTCCCCACCACGACGGCGATGGTCACGATGAACGAGTTGAGCATGTACCGCCCGAGGTTCGCCTCGGTCCAGACCCGCTCCAGGTTGGTGAGGAAGGCGCCGCCGGGGAGCAGGCTGGGCGTCACGACCTGATCGCTCGTCTGGGTGGCCTTGATCAGGGCGAACAGCAGGGGCACCCCCACGAGAAACACCGCCACGATCAGGGCCGCGTGCGTCAGGGCGTGGGAGAGGCGCCTGCGCCCGCTGGCAGACGGCGCGGCCCGCCGGACCTCCACCCGCTCAAGCGCCATAGTGGACTCTCCGGCTGCCGAAGCGGAATTGCAGCAGCGTGATCGCGCCGACGAGCACGAGCATCAGCACCGCCTGCGCCGCCGCGAGCCCGGTGCGGAAGTTGCGGAAGGCGTCCTCGTAGAGCTGATAGATCAGAAAGGTCGTCGCGCCCGCCTGCCCCTGGATCGGCCCGCCGCGCGTCAGGATGTCGACCAGGCCGAAGGAGTCGAAGAGGGCGTACACGACGTTCGTGAAGAGCAGGAAGAACGTCATGGGCGACAGCAGCGGCACCACGATCCGCCAGAAGCTCTGCGTGCCGCTCGCCCCGTCGATCTCGGCGGCCTCCAGCACCTCCCCCGGCAGGTTGGTCAGCGCCGCGAGGTAAAAGACGACGTTGTAGCCCAGCCCCTTCCACACGGCGGCGGCGGTCACCAGCCCGAAGGCGAGGGTGGGGTCGTCGAGCCAGCGGGGCCGGAGGCCGAACAGCGAGCCGAGAAGCTGGTTCACCGCGCCGATCTCGGGGTTGAAGAGGAAAAGCCACAGCGTCCCGGCGACCGCCGGGGAGAGCGCGTAGGGGAAGATCAGGAGCAGGCGGTAGATGCGCCCACCCCGGATCGGGCGGCTCGCCAGCCACGCGAGGCCGAGGCCGAGCCCCAGCCCCAGCACCACCACGAGCGCCACGAAGGCCAGGGTCTGCCCCACGACCTGCCGGTAGACCGGGCTACTCAGCAGCTCGCCGAAGTTGGCGAAACCGACGAACTGCTGGGTTCCCAGGACGATGTTGCTGCGGTAGGTGCTCAGGCCCAGGGTCTGCGCGGCGGGCAGGTACAGGAAGAGGGCGAGGACGACCAGGGTGGGCGCGAGGAAAAGCCACGGCAGCAACCGGCTCCGGAAGGCGGGGGCGGCCTGGGTCTCGCGGACGGCGGGGGCCGCCTCGGGTGGGGTGGTGGGCAGGGCGGTCATGGGGCCTCCGGGAATCAGCAAGGGCAGCAAGGAGAACCGCGCGGCGCACGCCCGCCTGGTGCCGGGATGCGCGCCACGCGGGCGGGAGTTCAGCGGAAGTTGGCGTTGTACTCGCGCAGGGCGGCGTCCACGCGGGCCTTGGTGTCCTTCATGGCCGCGTCCACGCCCGTGCCGCCGAGGACCTTCTGGAGCCCTTCCTCCACGATCTTGCGCGTCTGGATGGCGGTGCCGTTCAGGGCCCCCGCCGAGGCGACGTTGGGCGTCGTGCGCAGGAGCTGGTTAAAGGCCACGAGTTGCAGCGGCGTCTGCTTGAACCACCCCTGCTGGCGCAGCAGCGCGATGGAGGAGTTGCGCACCGGGTAGTAGCCCGTGAGCTTATGCCAGTCGGCCATGTTCGGCGTGTTCGTCATGTACAGGGCGAAGTCGAGCGCGGCCTCGGCCTGGGGCCTCGGGATGTTCCTGGCGACCCACAGGCTCGCGCCGCCGATCACCACGCCGTTGCGCTTCACCCCATCGGGAATGGGCAGCACGCCGATCCCGAGCTGGAAGCCCGCCTTCTTCGCCGAGTCGCTCACGTTGCCGATGTCGGCGGTGGAGTTGATGTTGAACACGGCCTTCTGGTTGCTGAAGATCGCGTTGCCGCCGTCGGTGTCGGCGAGCTTGCCGGTGTAGGTGTAGTAGCCCTTGTCGTTCACGTCCTTCATGAACTGGAAGACGTTGCGCGCGGCGGGCGAGTCGAGGTTGCTCTCGGTCGCGCGGCCCTGGCGCCCGTTGCCGTTGTTCACGAGCTGCGCGTTCTGCTCGCTCATCCACTGCTCGACGAACCAGCCGTAGAGCGCCGCGCTCAGGCACTTGGCGTCGAGGTTCGCCGCCTTGATCTTCTCGCAGGCCTGGAGAAGTTGCCCGAAGGTGGCGGGGGGCCGGGTGACGTCCAGACCCGCCTTCCTCATCAGGTTCTTGTTGAAGTACAGCACCGGGCTCGACGAGTTGAAGGGCAGCGAGTTCACCTTGCCCCCAATCGTGTAGTAGTTGATCACCGGCTTGATGTAGTCGCTGAAGTCCACCGCCTTGATCCCGCTGACGGGCTGGAAGACCCCCGAGTCCAGCGCGAGCTGGCTGCCGACCTCGAAAATCTGCACCAGGGCGGGCGGCTTGTTCTGCCGCGCGGCGAGGATGGTCGCCTGGAGCGAGTCGTTGTACCCGCCCTTGTACGCGGGCACGACCTTCACACCCGGGTGCTGCTTGTTGTACTCGTCGGCGCGGGCCTGAATCCACCCGGCGCGCTTGGCGTCCCCGAAGGAATGCCAGAAGTCCACGGTGACGGTCTGGGCCGAGGCGGTGCCGAGCAGGGCGAGCGTGAGCGCGAGCTGTTTCATGGGTCCTCCGGTGAGGGGAAAGTAGGGGGCCGGGGTCAGGGGGCCGTCACGCGGCGGGCTGGGCCGTCCGCCCCCTCCACGCCCCGTGCCGGAACTGAACTGAGATTTGTGAGCCCAGCATACACCCGCCCTAGCGCGCCGCGAGCAAGACCTCCGGCACGTCCCCGATCAAGCCGTCCACCCCGAGGGCCACCAGACGGCGCGCGAGGTCCGGGTCGTTCACCGTCCACACGTTCACCCGCCAGCCGCGCCGCCGGGCCGCCTCCACGAGCGCGGGCGTGACCAGGGTACGGCGCGGGTGCAGGGCGCTGACCCCCAGCCGCGCGGCGATCAGGGGTGCCAGTCCGGGGGCGCGGTCGAAGAGGAAACCGCGCCCCACCTCCGGGGCCGCGTTCCGCAGGGCCGCGAGGAAGAGGGGATTGAAGCTCGACACGATGGTGGAAGGCCCCAGCCCGTGACGGCGCAGCAGCTCGGCGGTGCCGGGCACCCGGTCGTCGGGGCGCGTGGACTCGTACTTGAGTTCGACATTGAGGAGGGCGCCCGTGTCCGCCGCCCAGGCGCAGACCTCCTCCAGCGTGGGCACGGGGTGGGGGGCGAGCTGCGCCCGGGTCAGGTCCGCCAGCCGCCGCCCGTCGAAGAGGGCCTCGTCGTGGTGGACCACCAGCGTGCCGTCGGCCAATCTCCGCACGTCGAGTTCCACCCCGTCGAGCCCGGCGTCCAGGGCCGCCTGGAAGCTGGGCAGGGTGTTCTCGCGGTGCTGGCGGGGCGAGCCCCGGTGGCCGAGCAGGAGGGGGCGGGTCATGCCGGGCATCGTACCGGGCTTCACGGCGGGGGGGCCGTGGGCTACCCTCAGCCTCAGGACGCCGACCGACCGACCCCTTGCCCGAGGTGCATGATGAGCAGCCAACCAGACCCCGCCGCCCACGACCTGCTGAACGCCGTCACCGCCTGGCAAGGGGGGGAAGGCAGCCGGGACGCCGTGATCGGGGGGCTGACCCGCCTGGACGGTGGGGAGGGCGATCTCGTCGGGCAGGTGATCGGGGAGCTTTTCCAGCAGGTCCGCGCGAGACCGCCCGCCGAGGCCGGGGGCCAGAGCACGGACCTCTGGCGGGCCGAGCTGATGGCCTGCCGGGCGAGGACGTGGGGCTCGCCCACGAATGCCGGGCTGCTCGTCGGCCCCACGGTCCTGATCCTGACCGACGGGCGCCAGGGGGTGGTGGTGTCCGCCCAGGGCACGCGGTCCCTCAAGAGCAGCGTCAGCGCCTCCCTGCTGCTGCTCGCCCAGACCATCGTGCTCGCCGACGACGCGGTGGACGCGCAGGAGGTGGGCCGGTTGCGCGAGCAACGCATCGAATCGACCTCCACGTCCCTGTCGGAGATCAAGCCCGTTCAGTAACCGGGGGCAGGCCCTCAGCGTCCCCACAGCATCCGGCTTGCCCCGGCCTGTACGCTCGGCCATGCTCAGGCTGTGGGGTCGGCGGGGTCACGCCCTGGTGGATTACGCGACGGCACCCGCTCTGTACGCGGCGGCGCGGTGGGCAGGGCTGAGGGGCACCCCGCTGCGGTGGGCGGACCTCTTCGTGGGCCTGATCCTGCTCGCCGTGACGACGACGCGGACCCCCCTCGGCGTGGTGCGCGTGGTGCCCTTCCCGTGGCACGGGCGGGCGGAACTGGCGAGCGCCTTGGTGCAGTTCGCCCTGCCGTGGCTGGCGGGCTTTTCCCGGGAGAGGCGGGCGCGCGCTTTTTTCCTCGCCTTCGCCACGTACAACCTCCTGGTGTGGTGGGCGACGGACTGGGGGGCGGAACGGTCAGCGGGTCGCCGCCCTCCACCCCTCTGAGCTCACCGGGCTCGGGTGGCAGCAGAGCGAGGCACCGGCGTGGAGCGGTTCCCGTAGACGTAGTGGAAGACAGCCACGTTTCACCTGTGAAACCGGGCGGGCGCCTGAACTCCCGCTCGCCCGGTCTGCCGAGGCCCACCCTGGCGCCCCTTCAGGTCTGCCGCGTCTCCAGGTACTCGGCGAGGCGGTCCCACGTCTCGGTCACGCCCTGCACCATGCCCATCTCCATGACCGTTCTCAACGCTTCCTCGGAGTCGTAGACGGCGCGGTTGACGACCCTCGTTCCGCCCTCGACCGTCTCGAAGGTCAACGTCGAGAGGGTCGACGGCATCGTCTCGTTGACGTTGCCCTCCGCGTCCGAGAAGGAATCGGTGAGGCTGAGGCGCGCCGGGACCTCGATCTCCCGGTAGATGCCCAGGCCCCAGGATTCCATACCGTAGAACTCGCCCTGAGTCTTGTCGGTGCACCTCATGCAGTAATGCCACCTGCCTCCCGGACGGAAGTCCACGGTGCAGAAGGGCACCTCCCAGCCGCGCGGGCCCCACCACTGGCGGAGATGCTCGGCCTGCGAGAACGCGCCGAAGACCAGCTCGCGGGGGGCCTTGAAGACGCGCTCCAGCACGAGAACCCGGCTCTCTTCGACGTTCGAGATCATGGCGGAAGCTGCGGTGCCGGTCATGGAAAACCTCCTGGTCAGGATTGACCTGAACCGTTCTGCGGGCAGGCGGGCGGACTGGCCTCGGGGCTTGCGGCGTCACGGTCTTCTTGCTGAAGCCTCTGCAAATACTCGTCCAGGCGGTCGAAGCGGCCCTCCCAGAGCTGCCGGTAGCTGCGCAGCCAGTCGTCCAGCTCCCGAAAAGGCTCGGCCCGGAGCGTGTAGATGCGCCGGTTGGCGACCGCCTCGACCTCGACCAACCCGGTCTCGCTCAGGACGCGGAGATGCTTGGACGCCTGCGGCTGGCGAATCTGGAGACGCGTGGCGATCTCACCGACCGTCAGCGGCTGCCGGATCAGCAGCTCGACCATCTGTAGGCGATGCCCCTCGGCCAGGGCGCCGAACGTGGCGGCGTTCAGGGATGACTCCTCCTTTCCGAATCTGTAGACGGATTATGCTACTTCAGGAATATTCCTGTTAAGGTATATAGGATCGGGGCGGTCGGCGGGGAGAAGGCCGGACCGACTGACGAGGTGGACCGGGAAGGCGACGGGCCCACCCGTTCAAAAATTGAACGAAATTTGAACAGGGGCCTGCCCGCGGCCTAAGCTGCCCTCACCATGCCCGTCACCCAACAGGACGTGGCCGAGGCCGCCCGGGTCTCGGTGTCCACCGTCTGCCTCGTGCTGCGCGACGACCCGCGCATCAGCGAGCACACGCGGCGGCGGGTGTTGCAGGCGGCACAAGACCTCGGGTACGTCGCGCGAACGGCCCTGCACGCGCCGGGAGGGGTGCATCACCTCGGCGTGCTGATCGCGGAGGGCAGCGCGCACCCCAGCGCCGACCACTTCTTCGGGGAGGTGCTGCGCGGCGTGACCGAGGAGGCCGAGCGGGGCGGGCACACCGTCAGCGTCGCGGCCTTCGGCGGGCACGACCTGCCGCGCCTCGTCCGCGAGGGCCGGGCGCACGGGCTGATTCTGGGCGGCAATCCCATCGCCGAGGGCGTGCTGGAGCGGGTACGGGCGCTGACCATTCCCAGCGTCTTCATCGGGCGCTATCCGGGGCACCTCAGCCTGAACGCCGTGCTGACGGACAACCCGGCAGGTGGGCAACTCGCCACCGAGCACCTGCTGGGGCTGGGGCGGCGGCGGGTGGGCTTCATCAGCGGCGATCCCACAGAGTCGTTCATGAACGACGACCGCCTCACGGGCTACCGCCGCGCGCTGCACCTGGCGGGAGCACAGCCCGGGCCGCTGTGGTTTGCGCGGGGTACGGCGATGGGCGGCGTGGAGGGCGGGGCGCGGGCCGTCCACGACCTGCTGGGCAGCGGCGCAGACTTCGACGCCCTCTTCGTCGCGGAGGACCACATGGCCCTGGGGGCGCTCAGGGCCCTGCGCGAGCGCGGTGTCTGCGTGCCGGGCGACGTGGCGGTCGTGGGCTACAGCGACATCCACCTCGCGGGCCTGAGCGACCCGCCCCTCACGACCGTCCATGTGCCCCGCCGCCGTCTGGGCCGGACCGCCGCCCGCCTCCTCGATGACCTGCTGACCGGGCGGGTGGAGCCGCCGCTGCACATCACCCTGCCGCCGAGGCTCGTCGTGCGGGGGTCGTGCGGCGCCGTGGCCCAGAAGTCTCCCCGGCCACCGCCCGCCTCACCGCATCCCTCTCCCCCAGCCGCCCCCACGTCCCCGGAGGTTTGACATGCGAAAGGCCCGCTCCCTGCTCATCCTCGCCGCGCTCGCCAGCGGCAGCGCCCTCGCCCAGGAAAAGGTCACCCTGCGCTTCACCACCTGGGCGGGCGGCGACGCCCTGAAGTTGCTCCAGAGCCTCGCCGCCGACTACGGCAAGCGGAACCGGAACGTCACCGTCGAGGTCGAGTCCATCCCCTTCGGGAGCTACGACCAGAAGATCACCGTGCAGATCGCGGGCGGCACCCCTCCCGACGTGGGCTGGGTGGCGGAGCGGTCGGTGCCCGGCTACATCGCCTCCCGCTCGCTCGTCAACCTGCGGCCCACGGTGGCGAGCGACGCCAGTCTCGTCCTGAACGACTACTCCCCCGCCTCGCTCGCGCTGTGGACGCGCGGGGACGCGCTGTACGGGCTGCCCTTCTCCTTCTCGCCCATGCTCGTCTACTACAACCGCGACCTCTTCGAGAAGGCCGGAATTCCCACCCCCGCGACGCTGCTGAGGCAGAACAAGTGGAACTACGCCGCCTTCGAGGCCAGCGCGAGCGCCATCAAGAAGGCGAGCCCCGGCGCGTACGGCGCGAGCCTCTTCCGCCTCGACCCGCAGAACTGGGCGGGCGGGATCCTGGCGGCGGTCTACTCCAACGGCGGCGACGTGTTCGGGCAGGACGCGGCGAGTTGCGCCCTGGACAGCGCGGGCAGCGTCCGGGCCTTCGAGCTGGCGCAGCGGATGATGCGGGACGGCACGGCGCCGAGGCTCGGCGAGCAGGTCACCTTTGCGAGCGGGCGCCTCGGCATGTACGCCGATCAGGTGTCGTACAGCGCGCAGCTCAAGGACGTGGACTTCAAGTGGGACGTGGCGCCGATGCCCAGCGGCCCCTCGGGGCGCAAGACGCTGCTCGGGCAGGCCGGATACGCCGTCTTCAGCGCGTCGAAGCACCCCAGGGAGGCGCAGGACTTTATCAAGTACCTGTCGAGCCGAGCCGTCATGCAGCGCACCGCCCAGTTCTTCCCGCCGCCGCGCCGTTCCCTCCTGAATTCCAGCACGTTCCTCAAGAATCCGCTGATCAGCGAGGCGAGCCTGCGCGACGCGGTGCTCAAGCAGGTCGGCAGCGCCCGCACCCTGATCGTGCCGACGAACTGGACGCAGGTGAACGACGTGGTGGTCCGCAACCTCGAACGCACCCTCCGGCCCAGCGCCAACGTCGGGCAGGAACTCGGGCGGGTGTGCAACGAGGTCGACGCCGTGCTGAAGAAGTGAGGGAGGCGGCGTGATGCTCAAGGCGAGAACGGCGGCCCCCCCACGTGTGGTGAAACGCCGCCGGGGCTGGGAGTCGCCGTGGGTGGGCTTTGCCTTCGTGGCGCCCTTTATGCTGGGGCTGACCGTGCTGTTCCTGGGGCCGGTGCTCGCGGTGCCCGTCCTCTCCCTGCTGAACTGGGTCCTCCCCGACGCACCGACGTGGGCGGGCTTTTCCAACTACGCGCGGCTGGCCCGTGACCCCGAGGTGCTGCGCTCGACGTGGATCACCGCGCTGTTCGTGGCGGGGCTGGTGCCGCTCAACATCGGCCTCGCGCTGGGACTGGCGCTGCTGCTGAACGTGAAGGCGCGCGGGGTGGGCCTTTTCCGCACGCTGCTGTTCTCGCCCGTGGTCGTGCCCCTCGTCGCGTGGGCGCTCGTGTGGCGTTTCGTGCTGCAACCCGACTTCGGGCTGGTGAACAACCTGCTGGGGAGGATCGGCATCTCGGGGCCCAACTGGCTTTTCGAGTTCCCCTGGGCGCTCGTCGCCGTGATCGTCAGCATGGTGATCGAGCACGTGGGCCTGAACATGCTGATCTTCCTCGCCGCGCTGCAAGGGGTGCCGCGTGAGGTGCACGAGGCCGCCGTTATCGACGGGGCAAGCCGGGGGCAGGTCTTCTGGAAAGTTACGCTGCCGATGATCTCGCCCACGGTGTTCCTCACCCTCGTCGTGACGATCATCGGGGCGCTGAAAGCCTTCGCGCCCATCTATGTGCTGACGGGGGGAAGCGACTCCGCGAGCGTGCTGATGGTGCAGATGTTCAAGAACGGGTTCAAGTATTTCGACTTCGGCTACGCCTCGGGCATCGCGTGGGTTCTCTTCGTCGTGATGCTGCTCCTGACCGTGGGGCAGTGGCAAATGCGGAAACGCTGGGTGCACTATGAGTCTTAGAAGCCTCTCCCGCGCCGCGTATTACGCGGTCATGGTCGTGCTCGCCGTGCCCTTCGTCTTCCCCACGCTGTGGATGATCGGCGCGTCGTTCAAGTCGAATCAGGCGATTTTTGCGGAGCCGCTGGGGTTGCTGCCGTCCCGCGTTGACTGGGCGAACTACGCGCAGGTCTTTCGGGACTACCCCTTCGCGGCGCAGTACCTGAACTCGGTGTATATCGCCGTGATCGTCACTTTGGCAACCTTGCTGCTGGGCGCCCTGGCGGGGTACGGCTTCGCACGGCTGAACTTTCCGGGGCGCGACCTGATGTTCATCGCCTGCCTGAGCGCGATGATGCTGCCTTCCGAGGCCGTCTCCATCCCGCAGTTCGCCCTGTTCAAGGCGGCGGGGCTGGTCAACACCCACGCCCCGGTGATCCTGCTGCAAATCTTCGGGGGGACGGGGGCGCTGGCGGTCTTCCTGCTGCGTCAGCACTTCCTGACCGTGCCGCGTGAACTCGACGAGGCCGCCCTGATCGACGGGCTGGGGCGCTGGGGCATCTTCTGGCACGTGATGCTGCCGCTGGCCCGCCCGGCGCTCGTCGCGGTAGGCATCTTCGCGTTTCTGAACTCGTGGAACGACTACTTCAACCCCCTGATCTACCTCAACTCGGGCGAGCGGTTCACCCTGCCGCTGGGGCTTCAGGGCTTCACCGATCCGCTCGGCGGCATCTTCTGGAACCTGACCCTGGCGGCCTCCACTCTCGCCACGCTGCCGCTGCTCCTCGCCTTCCTCGTCGCGCAGCGGCACTTTGTCGAGTCGCTGACCTCCAGCGGGCTCAAGGGTTAACGCATGACCGAAATCCAGACGGATATCCTCATCGTGGGCGGCGGGCTCGGTGGCGTCGCGGCGGCCCTCGCGGCTTTAAGGCTGGGGCGGCGCGTGGTTCTGACCGAAGAGACCGACTGGCTGGGTGGGCAACTCAGCGCGCAGGCCGTGCCCCCCGACGAGGCGTGGTGGATCGAGGACGCGGGGGCGACTGCCTCCTACCGCCGCCTGCGCCACCTCGTGCGCGAGTATTACCGGGCGCACTACCCGCTGCGGGAGGAGGTGCGGGCGCAAGAGCACCTCAACCCGGGCCTCGGCAACGTCTCGCGCCTGTGCTTCGAGCCGCGTGTGGGAGTGGCCGTGATCGAGGCGATGCTGGCTCCGTGGCGGGCGGGCGGGCAACTGCGCGTCCTGATGAACCACCGGCCTATGCGTGCGAAGATGGACGGGGACCGGGTGGCCGGGGTGGAATTGGAAAGCTCGGCTACAGGGAAACGTACCTTCATCCAAGCCCATTACGTCCTCGACGCGACCGAGTTGGGTGACCTGCTCGACCTCGCCGGGGTGGAGCACGTGGTCGGCGCGGAGAGCCAGGACGACACCGGGGAACTCCACGCCCTGCCCGGCCCCGCCAACCCCCTCGACCAGCAGGCGGTGAGCTGGTGCTTCGCTGTGGATTATCTGCCCGGCGAGGACCACACCATCGAGAAGCCGGAGGACTACGACTTCTGGCGCACGTATCAGGCGCCCTTCTGGCCGGGTCCCCAACTCGCGTGGACGGACGTTCACCCCATCACCCTCCAGCCACGCACGCGCGACCTCTTTGGCGATCCGGTCGTCCAACTCCACCGGGGCGACTTCTGGCACTACCGCCGCATCTTCTGCAAGGACCAGTACCCGGAAGGGCTCTACCCCAGCGACATCACCCTGGTGAACTGGCCGCACATCGACTACTGGCTGGGGCCGATCATCGGCGTGAGCGAGGAAGAGAAGCGGCGACACCTGCGCGGCGCCCGGCAACTCAGCCTCTCCATGCTGTACTGGATGCAGACGGAGGCGCCCCGCCATGACGGCAAGGGGGAGGGGTATCCGGGGCTGCGGCTTCGCCCCGATGTGGTGGGCACCGAGGCGGGAGGTCCTGAAGACGGCCTCGCCAAGAGCGTCTACGTGCGTGAGTCCAGACGTATTCAAGCCGAGTTCACGGTGCTGGAACAGCATGTCGGCGTCCAGGCGCGGGCGGGCTTGACCGGGGCCGAGACCTTCCCCGACAGCGTGGGAATCGGGCAGTACCGCATCGACCTGCACCCCTCGACGGCGGGGCGCTCGTACGTGGACGTGGAGAGCTACCCCTTCCAGATTCCCCTCGGTGCCCTCATTCCTGTCCGCGTGGAGAACCTCCTCCCGGCGGGCAAGAACATGGGCACCACCCACATCACCAACGGGTGTTACCGCCTGCACCCCGTCGAGTGGAACGTGGGCGAGGCGGCGGGCGCGCTGGCGGCGTACTGCCTGGAGCGGGGCCTCACGCCGCGCCAGGTACGGAACACGGCGGGGCACCTGCAAGACTTCCAGGCCCTCCTCACGGTGGACCTCGGCTTCGAGCTGGCGTGGCCGGAGCGTTACCGCCTGACGGCCTCACCGGGGTTCTGAGGAAGAGCGGCGGTCAGCGCCCGCTTGAGGGTGATGGAGTTCTTCCACATCCCCAGCGCGAGGGTGTGACGGGGTAAGTCAGAGACCTCCTGCACCCGAGCACCCGGAAGCTGCCCCTGCAACCACTCCGCCTCTTCCCGCAAGGAGAGGACGCGGCCCACCTCTCCCCCCTTCAGGGCGGCCAGGGCCTCGCCAGCATGGTCGTAGGAGGTGAAGTCCTGGCCCTGGCGGTCGGCCCAGTCGTACGCCTCCTCGGCGTTCAGCCCCCAGTGGTTCGCCAGCACGCCGAGGGACTTGGCCGGGTCGAACGTCAGGAGCGCCCAGCCCGTCTCGGCGTAGGGCAGCGGTTGCATGAGGGCTTGCGTTTCCGGCGAGACGACGATGCCGCCCGCGAGCACCTGACACGACTCCGGGCGTAGTCCCCAGTCCACCGGGTCGGGGGTCGTGCCCCAGGAGGCCTGGAGGTTCCATTCGAGCGAGGTGCCGATCCGGGCGGCGGCGCGGCGCAGCAACTCGGCCTCCTGTCCCCGCGCCCCGTCCTCCGTGGCGGTGACGAAGGGGGGCAATTCGGCGGGGATGCACACGCTCATCACCCCCGCCTGCCGCACGAGCGCGAGGGAGTTGTCGGGGGGAAGTTGCCGGAGCCCCAGGTACGCGAGGACGCCAACGATAATGAAAACCGTGCTGCCGGAAGGACGCCAGCGGCGGGGCCTGGGTGGCGGCCCTACTGGACCCCGCCTCACCGTCACCGCCGGAACTCCCGGTAGGCGACCGTGCAGGCGACGAGGGTGAGCGAGACGACAACGCCCACATCGAGCGCGAGGGCGTGCTCCCGGTAGTCGATGATGAAGCCGCGCAGGAGGTCGATGGCGTAGGTCAGCGGATTGGACCGCACGAGCAGCACCAGCCACGCGGGGAACACCTGCTGCTGTTGCTGCACGCTCAGGCTGGGGTCGAGGGGAAAGACGCTGCTTGCCAGGAAGTACAGCGGCAGGATCAGGGCGTTCGAGAAGACGCCGAAGCCCTCGAAGGACCGCAGCCGCGAGGCGATCAGGAGCCCGACCGCCGTGAACGCCAGCGATACGAGCAGCATGACGCCGAGGATGCCCGGCAGCATCGCGGGCGTGATCGCCACGTCCACGTAGGGGGCGAGGAGGAGGACCAGCCCGCCCTGCAAGGTGGCAACCGTCGCCCCGCCGAGCAGCTTGCCGAAAAAGACGGCGCTGCGCGGCACGGGTGAGGCGAACACCTCCCGGAAGAAGCCGAACTGGCGGTCGTAGATCAGGCTGACCGCCGACTGGATGCTGGGGTAGAGGATGTTGAGCACCACCACTGCCGGGAAGATGTACTGCATGTAGGTGAAGGGCACCACGAAGGTCGTCTCCCGCAGCCCGGTGCGGAAGTACGGCGTCAGCCCCACCCCGAAGATGATGACCCACAGGAGGGGGCGGCTGAAGGCCCCAACGAGCTGCCCACTTTCACGCACGCTGCGTTTGACCTCGCGCGACCAGATCGCGTACAGGCAGGAGAGGTAGTACCGGGCGCCCGTCGTTGTTGAATAAGTAGTCACCGCGTGTGCTCCCCGCCGCCCCGCGCGAAGGCGAGCGTCGCTTCACTGACAGCGGGCCGGTCCTCCCGCAGCGCCCGCCCCGTCAGGTCGAGGAACACGTCTTCCAGGCTGGGCGGCTGCACGCTCAGGCCGCCCAACGAGCCGAGTTCGGGCGCGAGGCTCGCCATCAGGGCCCCGGCGTCGGGGACGCGCAGGCGAAGGGTTTCGCCGCTCGCCTCCACGTTCCCCGGATACCGCCGCTCCAGCCGGGCGCGCAACTCCGGGCGGGCGCCGCGCAGGGTGACCACCGTGCCGCCGTGCCGCTCCCTCAACTCGGCGGGCGGCCCGAAGGCCAGCACCTCTCCCCGGTCCACGATGGCGACGAGATCGGCCCCCTCCGCCTCCTCGATCTGGTGGGTGGTCAGCAGCAGGGAGACGCCCGTCTCGCGGCGGAGTTGCCCCAGGTACGTCCACACGGCGCGGCGGCTCTGCACGTCCAGGCCGGTCGTCGGCTCGTCCAGCATTAGGAGGGCGGGGTCGTGCATCACCCCGCGGGCGATCTCCAGCCGCCGTTTCATCCCACGTGAGAGGATGCGGGCGGTGGCGTTCTGCCAGTCAGTGAGTTCGACGACGCCGAGGACGTGATCGGCCCTCCTGGCACGTTCGCGGGCGGGCAGACCGTAGATGCGCCCGTGGAAGTCGAGGTTTTCGAGCACGGTCAGCCGCTCGTCAAGGCTGGGTTCCTGAAAGACCAGGCCGAGGGTCCGGCGCACCCGCCCGCTCTGGCGCCGCACGTCGAAGCCCGCCACCCGCGCCTCTCCCGTCTGGAGGGGGAGCAGGGTGGAGAGCAGGCCGACAAGCGTGCTCTTCCCCGCCCCGTTCGGCCCCAGCAGGGCGAAGAAGGTGCCGCGCGGGACGTGCAGGTCCACCCCGCGCAGCGCCTCGATGTCCCCGTAGGCGTGCCGGACCCCCCGCACCTCGATGACGGGCTCGGTCACCGGGCGGGCCCCTCGTCCTTGTACGACTCCGAGGCGGGACGGCGGTCGCTCACGCTCGCCACCGCGATTCCGGGACGGTCGAGCCCGTGCTTGGCGAGGAGCCGCTGGATATCACCGCGCCGGATCAGGCGCACGATGGCCGAGTCGAGCTGGGCGCGCAGGCTGGGTCGGTCACGCCGCAGCCCGTAGATCACGTACCACGTCATGTTCGGCAGGGTGGTGACCGGGGTGGCGGTGAGCCCCACCTTCGCCAGATTCTTCTGCCGCCCGTACAGTTGCGGCGCGAAGACGAGGCCCGCCTTCGTCTTCCCCGTCGCAAGGTCCTGCACCAGCCGGGCGGCGGTCGGCACCGGGCGGTCGGTGAACTGTCCTTTGCGGGTCGCATACATGAAATAGGCGGGGAGGCCGTTACGCTCCATACTCAGCGGCGTGGTCTTCGGCAGGGCATTCAGGGTTTTCACCTTCGGGTCGCGGCTGGCGAAGACGTAACTCACCTTGAGGTAGGGGCGGGTGGCGTACATCTGCTCGTCGGCGGGGTAGTCGAAGGCGGGGGTGGTGCTGCCCACCAATCCGGGGTAGATGTCGCAGCGGTGGGCGAAGAGGCGCAGGAGTTCGAGGCGGTCGAGCGGTTGCGGCGAGGTGTCGACACCCGGCAGCGGCGTGCGGTGGACGTAGAACTCGGCCTTGCGCCCCAGCGAACGGGCGACGGCGAGGGCGAGGTCCTGCTCGAAGCGCCAGATGGGGTTCTGCTGGTCGAGGCAGAAGAGCAGGGTGTTGTCGGTGCGCAGAAAGCCCGTCGTGCTGGTGGGCGAACTGGGGTCCTGCTGGGCGAGCGCTGGCCCCGGCAGCCCGAGAGCGAGCAGGGCCAGCAGCGGCTTGAGGCGGTTCATGACGCCCTCCTTGGGCAGTGGGAAGGGGAGCGGCGAAGAGGGCAGGGTGGAACCACATCCAGGCAGGTGTCGCCCTGAACGGAGTGAAGGGCCTCGCCTTCGCACGCTACTTGGAGATGCTTCGCTCCCGCTCAGCATGACATCCCCCAATGACCCCCTCATGGGCGAAGGGCGGGGACCCCTTCTCACAGGCCCCCGCCGACGTTCACCAGGCGCTCTCAATCGACGGCGAAGACCCAGAAGACCCCGCCGCGCGGCGTGTCCTTGGTGAGCTGCGCCATCGGCCCGGCCCACAGCGGGATCGCGCCGCCGTAGCCGCTGAAGACGCCGACGTACTGCTTGCCGTTCACCGAGTAGCTCACCGGGGTGCCGATCACGCCCGAGTTGGTCTTGAAGGACCACAGCTTCTTGCCGCTCGCGGCGTCGAAGGCCATGAAGTCGCGGTCGGCGGTGTTGCCGGTGAAGACGAGCCCGCCCGCCGTGGTGAGGACCCCGGCCCACAGCGGCGCGTTCCACGTCTGCTTCCAGACCTGCCTGCCGGTCACCGGATCGACCGCCTGGAGCTTGCCCACGTGCCCGAGGTTGGGCACGGGGTTGAGTTCGAATTCCGCGCCCACGTACGCCTCGCCCGCCGCGTACTTGGTCTGGGCGCCCTTGATGTCCATGCACCATTCGTTGCTGGGGATGTACACCAGCCGGGTCTGCGGGGAGTAGGCGGCGGGCTGCCAGTTCTTGCCGCCCAGGAAGCTCGGACAGGCGTTGACCTGCTTGCCGATGTCGGGGCGGTGCTGTGGGTCCCAGATCGGGCGGCCCTGGGCATTGATGCCCTTGTAGGCCGTGACCGTCACGTACTTGCTGGCGTTCTTGTACGCCACGCCGCCGCCCGCGCGGTCGAAGAGGTACAGGAAGCCGTTGCGGTGGGCGGACACCATCGCCTTCGTCGCCTTGCCATTGATGGTGGCATCGATGAGGATCTGCTCGTTCACCCCGTCGTAGTCCCAGGCATCATTGGGGGAATACTGGAAGCCCGACTTGATGCGCCCGGTGCCCACGTCCACCGCGATCACGGAAGAAGACCACTTCAAATCGTCGCTGGCCTTGCGGCGGGGGTCCATCCAGGGGCTCGGGTTGCCGGTGCCCCAGTACACGGTCTTGGTGGCGGGGTCGTACGAGCCGGTGAGCCAGGTGGGGGCGCCGCCCTGGGCCGCTCCGCCCTGGGGGTAGCTCGCCGCGACGGTGGTGTAGCTCTTCCACGCGGACTTGCCCGTCTTCGGGTCCATCGCCTCCAGAAAGCCCCGGATGCCGTACTCGCCGCCGTGCACGCCCGTGATGAGCTTGCCGTCCGCGACGAGGGGGGCCGAGGTGATCGTGTAGCGCTTCTTGTAATCCTCGATGGTCCGGTCCCAGGCGATCTTGCCGGTCTTGGCGTTGAAGGCGAGGATGTGGGCGTCGAGCGTGCCCATGTACACCATGTCGCCGTACACGGCCACGCCCCGGTTCACCACGTCGCAGCAGCTCGTGATGTCGTCGGGCAGCTCGCGCTCGTACTTCCACAGCAGTTGGCCGGTGGCGGCGTTGAGGGCGAAGAGCTTGTTCATCGGCGCGGTGATGAACATGACCCCGTTGTTCACGATGGCGGGGGCCTCGTGCCCCTCCGACTGCCCGGTCGAGAAGGCCCACACCGGGCGCAGGCGACTGACATTCGCCGCCGTGATGCGGTTCAGCGGCGAGTAGCCCCAGTTGCTGTAGTTGCCCCGGTACATCAGCCAGTTGGCGGCCTCCGGGTTCTGGAGCCGGGCGTCCGTCACGTTCGTGTAATTGCCCACCTGTGCCGCGCCCCAGGTCCCCGCCATCGCCAGTACCGCCGTCAGAATCCTACGCATGGTGCCCCCTTGAGCCGAGAATGGAAGTCGGTTGGACGGGTGGAGGTGCGGTTCGGAATTACTTGACGCCGACCCGGCCCGTGAACTCAGCGGCGGCGACGAGCCCCCCGCCCGCGCCCGCCTTGAGCGGCAGGGCGGCGAGGCGGCGGGGAGCCGGGCCGCCGAGAACGGTCGCGTTGTCGCGCGGGTCGAAGATCGAGCCGTGGCAGGTGCAGATGATGTTGCCCTTGCCCTGCCCCAGCGAGCCGATCTCCTTGGTGGGGCAGCCCTGGTGGGTGCAGACGCTGGAGTACGCGACCACCCCGCCCGAGGCGTTTTTCTTGGAGCTGTCCTTGATCTCGGCAGGCTTGAGCCGCACCAGAACCACGCCCGACTTCATGGCGTCGCGCGGCTTTTTCGTGGCCGGGTCCACCGCCATCGCCCAGACGGCCTCGCCCTCTTTCAGGTCGGCGGCCTTGACGGCCTGACCTTTTTTCGGGCCGTCCTGGTACATCAGGAGGTCGCCGCTCTTGGCGGGGCTGCTCGCGGTCTGCGCCCCGGCGCGGCGGCCCAGCGCCACGGCGGCGCCCGTCGCGGCGGTCAGCTTGAGGAAGGTGCGGCGGCTCTGGGGGCAACTCGGCGGCGTGTCGGTCATCGGGGGTCCTCCGGGGTGGGGCGGCGGCCACGGGGCCGGTCCAACAATCGGGGAAGCGCAGGAGCGCCGCGCACGGTCACAGCCAGGAATCGTGAAGGTTGGAACGGGCCGCACTCTCAAGCTTCCGTGCAGTAGGGTCAAACTCGGGCGAACGGGAAAGACGGCGGGGCGGGAGGCCCGGTGGGTTGTGTGATCGTGTTTCAGTCTAGGAAGGCCGGGTTGGGGAAAGGTTGGTGGGCCGCCCCCCTCAGCCGCGCCCGCCCGCGATCCGCGCCGCCTCGGGCGTGCGGGCGAGCAGCCGCATGGCGACCACGCCGAGAAAGGGCCCCATCGCCAGGACCGCGAAGGCCAGCGCCCAGCCCCCCGCCCGCACGAGGACGGGCACCAGGGCGATGCTCGCGGCGGTGAGGGTGAAGCCCAGCGCGAGCTGCGCGGTCAGCGCCGTGCCCACGTAGGCCGGGTCGGCGATCTCGCTCACGATGGTCGAGAACTGCGCCGAGTCGGCGATGATCCAGAAGCCCCAGAAGAGGCTGAGGGCGAGGACCACGGGCGGTGCGGCCTGCGAGAGGAACGCGAGCGCGAGGGCACATCCACCTGAAAGCCCCATCGCCAGGGCGGTGAGCCGGGTGCGCCCCCAGCGGTCGCCGAGGACGCCGCCGACGTAGCAGCCCAGCGCCCCCACCCCCACGACCGCGAAGGTGGCGTAGGCCGCGCCGCGCGCCGGGTCCGGCACTCCCCCCGCCGTCAGGACCCCCCCGAAAAAGGCCGCGAACCACGCCCACATCGCGTACAGCTCCCACATGTGCCCGAGGTAGCCCAGCGTGGCGAGCCCCACCCCCCGGCCCGTCAGGATGCGCCACGCCTGCGCGGGCCGGAACACGGCGGGCGGAAAGCGGTGCGGCCCCTCCCCCACCCGCGCGGCGATCAGGCCTCCCAGGGCGGCGAGCACGCTCGTCGTGAGGATGACGCCGCGCCAGTTCGCCCCCCCCAGCCCGTTCACGAGATGCGGCAGAGCGGAGCCCAGGGTCAGCGCCCCGACCATCACGCCGAGCGCCACGCCACGCCCGGTGCGAAACCACGCCGACATCGCCTTGAGCGCCGGGGGGTAGACGAGCGCAAGGGAGGCTCCGGTCAGCGCGCGCAGAACCCCGGCCACCACCGGGCCGCCCGCCACGAGCAGCCCCAGGTTCGCCCCGGCGGCGAGCAGCGACCCCACCAGGATCAGCCGCCGGGGCGGCACCCGGTCCGCGAGGTTGAGCGCCGCGCTGAGCACCGCCCCCGCCACGAAACCCAGTTGCACCGCGAGCGTGAGCCAGGAAGCCGCCGCATCCGTGAGACCCCACGCCGCCCGCAGTTGCGGCAACACCGCCGCCGCCGAGAACCACGGCGCCATCGCCAGCACGACGGCCACCGCGAGGCGCGACAGGGCCGACCAGCGTCCCGGGGCAGCCTGGGCCGTCCCCTCCAAGGCGGGTTGTGACATGGAGGGCAGCATAAGGGGGCAGAGGGGGCGCGTGGGAAGGGAGGAGCCGGGAGTACGGTCTTATCTTTCCGAAAAGATAAGCTGTGAGCCGCGTTCTCCTTAGCGCCAAAACGCGCTCTGGGCGCGTCCCTTTACCCCTCTGCCTTGAGGAGGTTGGGAGGGGGTGAACCGCAACCTCCCCCCAGCGCGGCGGAAAGAAGACGGCCTGCCCTCTCCGCAGGTCAAGAGAGGAGGACGAGGACCGCCAACTCCATCTCTCTGCCCCTACATCTCCCCCAGCGCCGCCCGCCGGGCCCGCGCCATCGGCAGCCTCGGGTCGCCCGGGGCGAGCAGGGCTTCGAGGTCGTGGAGGAGTTCGGGGTCGTCGAAGCGGTTGGTGTAGCGCCACAGCAGTTCGGGGTCGCGGGCGCGGGAGACGGCCTCGCGCAGGGCGGCGTCGAGGTACTCGCGCCAGTAGGTCAGCAGCGGCGAGGCGCTGTGGGGCAGCAGCGGCCCGTCGTAGGTGTCGAGCGCCCGCCCCGGCTGGCCCGAGAGCAGCGCGGCCTCGACGCTCAGGGCGTCGAAACTCACCCCCAGCGTCAGGCGGTAGGGGCGGGAGGCGACGGCCCCGCCGAGCAGGGCGCGCAGGGTGCTGATCTCGGACTTGAGGGTGCTGAGGCTGACGGGCAGGTCGCCGTAGACGTGCGCGTGCATGGCGTCGAGGGTGAGCCCGTCCGGACACAGCGCCATGACCGCCAGCAGCTCGTGTTGCCGGGGCGTGAGGTGCAGGGACCGGCCCTGGAGGACGACGCGCGGCGGCCCGCACAGCCGCAGGGTCAGGCCCTCGGCCACCCCCTGGACCGGGGTCAGGCCCCCCTCGATCAGGCCCGCGTAGTGGCGGGTGCTCGCCAGGCCGAGCGGCGTGCTGCGTTCCCAGGTCGTGCTGAAGTCGAGGACGCCGAGCAGCTCGCCCGTCACCGGGTCGCGGATGGGCGCGGAGTAGCACACCCAGTCGTGCACGGTCTGGACGAAATGCTCGGCGGCGAAGACCCGCACCGCCTGCCGCGTCCGCAGGGCGAGCGCCAGCGCGTTCGTGCCCACGCTGGACTCGTCCCAGTGGCCGCCGGGCACGAAGTTGATGCCGCTCGCCAGGCGGTGCATCCGCTCGCTGCCGCTGGTCCACAGCAGTTGCCCGCCCGCGTCCGCGACCGCGACGATCAGGTCTCCGTCCTCGGCGAGGTTGACGAGTTCGGCGAGGAGGGGACGGCTGGCATGTTCCAGCCGCGACTCCTGCCAGGCGTGCCGCACGTCGGCGTCGTTCTCGACAGGAGCGCAGACGCGCTCGGGGGGGACCGTCTGGGCGGAGCGCGCCCACGACGCCGCCACCTCGTCGGGGACGGGTTCCCCGGGCGCGGGGACTTCCACCCGCGAAGAGATGTACCGGTGCCAGGCGCGTTCCAGCCGCTCACGCTCCCGGATGAGCCGTTCGTTCATGCTGCCTCTGTGCCAGGGGGAGGGTGCCAGGGGAGGAGATGCCGAGGGGTCCGGTTGTGCAGGCCCAGAACCCTGAGCCGTTCACCATTGAATTGAGCCCAACAGGTGAGACCAGATTAGCACGCCCTTAAGCCGCGAGGTTGGAAAGAGGTTGGGGTTGTCTGGAACGCGGCTTGCAAAGTTGCATTGCTAGGGTCCGGGCGGCTAGCGTGGGGCCACTCAGAGGTTCACAGCGTCCGGTCGCGGGACCCCGCCTTCGCGCGGGAGCGCGGCGCGTCACCGTTCTCGTTTCGGAGGTGTGGGGTGGCTCAGCCAGGAGCAGGGAGACGCTGGGGACGGTGGGCGCTCGCGGGGGCGCTGCTCCTCGCGGGGGGGGCGGGGGCGCAGGCCGGGACACGTTCGATCAACGTCGGCTTGCAGGCGGGCGGGACCCTCTCGTGGGTCACCTCCGCCATCGGGTACTTCGGGATCGACCGGGAGCTGGGGCTGAGGGTGAACGCGAGGACCTACGCGAGCAAGGACGCCACCCGCGTCGCGCTGCGCTCGGGGGACACGCAGGTCGTGGTGGACGACTTTCTGGAGGTCACGCTGCTGAGGGGGAGGGGCTTTCCCGTCACCGCCGTCTACCCTTTCAGCCTGCTCACAGGTGGGGTGATCGTGCCCGCCGCGAGCGACCTGCGCACCGTGGCCGACCTGAGGGGCAAGACCATCGGCGCGACCAGCCTCACCGACAAGACGCTGCTGCTGCTGCGGGCCTTCGCGCGCGCGAAAGCGGGCTTCGATCCCATGACGGCCTCTCAGGTCGCCTCGGTGCCGAGTCCGACGATGGAGCAGTTCATGACCCGGGGGGAGATTCAGGCGGGTCTCCCCTTCTGGCACCACGGGGCGCGGATGGTGAGCGGCGGGAAGTACCGCCAGCTCATCTCCACGGGCGAGTTGCTGCGCGGCCTGGGCCTCAAGCCCGACGTGCCGCTGCTCTACCTCGTCGCGCGCAACGACACCGACCCAGGGACGCTGCGCCTCTTCGTGAAGGCCGTCCTCCTCGCCGAGGAGCGGATGAGGCGGGACGACGGGTACTGGGACGCGATGTTGAAAGAGGGCCTGTACAACCTGCCCGACCGCGCGCAGCTCCCTGCCCTGCGCGCCCAGTGGGCCGCCGGGTTGCCAAAGGGGTGGAGCGCCGCCGACCTGAACAACACCCTGCTCCTGACCCGGAAGATGATCGAGGTGGCGGGCCCCGACGTGGTGGGCCTGACCCGGCTCGACACCCGCGCCTTCAACACCCGCTTCCGGCCCTGAGCGATGCAACGCGTCCAGCCCCGCCGCGCCCAGGCCGCGCCCGCCCGCCGCGTGCGGTGGGGACGCTGGGCGCTGCCTACCCTGGGGCTGGGGCTGCTCGTCCTCGCGTGGCCGCTGGCGAGCGCGGCGCTGGGACCGGACGTGTTCCCGGGGCTGGGCGACACCCTACGGTTCCTGGCGCGGGAGGCCGAGCGCGGCACCCTCTGGACGAACGTGGGGATCACGCTCTGGCGGGTGATCGCCGCCTTTGCCCTCGCGTTGCTGCTCGGGGCGCCGCTGGGATGGGCGCTCGGCACGCATCCGCGCTTCGCGGCGCTGGCGTCGCCCTGGCTGGCGGTCGGGCTGACGGTGCCGCGCATCCTGATCCTGCTCGCGGCGTACCTCGTCGTGGGGCTCAACGAGCGGGCGCTCGTCGCGGCGATCACCTTGATCCTGCTGCCCACCGTCGCGGTTCAGGTCAGGGAGGGGGTGCGGTCGCTCGACCCCCGCCTGGCCGACATGGCGCGGGCGTTCCGGGTGTCACCGGGGCGGACGTTGAGGCACGTCACGCTGCCGCAACTGTGGCCCTCGCTGCTCGGGGCAGCGCGGGTCACCCTCAGCCTCTCGTGGAAGATGGTCGTCTTCGGCGAGGTGTTCGGGCGCACGAGCGGCGTGGGGTACATGATCGCCTTCTATTTCCAGCAGTTCGAGATGCGCGGCATCCTCGCCTACGGGCTGGTGATGACGCTGGTCCTGTCGGCCATCGACTACGGGCTCGCGGCGCTGGGAGAGCGGGTCTTCGCGTGGCGGAGGGCGGCGTGACGGGATCGCTCGACTTCCGGGACGTGACCGTGCGGTACGGGTCCGCCCCTCCCGTCCTCGCCGGGTTGAACCTCAGCGTGCGGCCCGGGGAGGTCGTCGCCGTCATCGGGCGCAGCGGGTGCGGCAAGACGACGCTGCTGCACCTCGCCGCCGGGCTTCTCAAGGCCCAGGGGGGAACGGTGGCGTTCGGCGGGGAGGCCCGCACCGGGTACGTCTTTCAGGACGCGCGCCTTTTGCCGTGGCTCAGCGTGGGAGACAACCTGCGGCTCACGAGCCCGCCCGAGCGTCACCCCTTCATCGCGGCGGAGTTGAGCCGGGTGGGGCTGGGGGGTCTGGAGCGGCGGTATCCGGGGGAGCTGTCCCTCGGCATGGCGCAGCGGGCCGCCGTCGCCCGCGCCCTGCTGCTGCGCCCGAACCTCCTTCTCCTCGACGAGCCCTTCAGCGCCCTCGACGAGCTGACGGCGGGAGAACTGCGGGCCGAACTCGCCGGTCTGCTGCGCGAGACGCGGCCCACCACCCTGCTCGTGACCCACAATCCGTCCGAGGCGGTCTTCCTCGCGGACCGGGTGGTCGCCCTGGCCGGAACACCCGCCGCCGTGCGGGGCGAGGTCATCGTGACGCTGCCCCGCCCCCGCGACCCGGACGACCCCAGTGCCGCCGCCGTCGTGCGCGGGGTGCGCCGCCTGCTGACCAGGGAACGGGTGACCGCGTGAAGGCGGGCCGTGTCCTCCTGTTCGCCTTCCTTCTTGGCGGAGCCTCCGCACAGGGCGTCCTGCCCGGGGTGGACCTCGGTTGGCTCGCGGGCGAGCGCGGCCTCATGCTGGAGACGCTGGGGGTGACGGCGGGGCGGCTGGGGATCGCGCTGGGGGCGGGTCTGTTGATCGGCACAGCGCTCGCGGCCCTGATGCGGTCGAGCCCGCGGGTGGAGGCGTGGCTGACCCCCTGGGTCCTCGCGCTGCTCGCCGTGCCGTGGGTGCTCATCCTGGTGGCGATGAACCTGATTCCCACCCTGGGGGTGCGGGAGTCGACGGGGCTGGGGATCGCCGCCCTCGCCACCGCCGTGCAGGTCTTCGCCCTCGGGCGGCGCAAGCTGGAGGAGCGGCGCGAGGCCTACCTGCGGCGGGCGCTGTGGTACGGCTTCACGGCGGTCATGGCGGCGGAACTCCTCGCGCGCGGGGACGGTCTGGGCGCCAGGATTCGCTTCTACGCGCTGTTTACCCAGTTCGACCACCTCGCCGCCTACGTGCTCCTTGCCGCGGGGCTGTGGCTGGCCTTCGCGCTGCTGGGCCGCGTGCTGCTGAGGGTGCTGGGCCGCTCGTTCCTGGGGCGGGGGGCGTGACGGGGACGATGACCTCCCTGACCGCCCTCCTGCGCGGGGTGAGGCGGCGGGAGGCGGGGCGTCGGCGCTGGCGGCGGGTGTCGTGGGCGGCGGCTGTCGGAGTCGGCACGCTGGCGCTGCTCGGCCTCTGGCAGGTGGTCCGCGCCCCGCTGGGTTGGCCTCCAGTCTCGATACCGTTCGCGGTGGGACTGGCCGGAGGGCTGGCCGCGCTGACTTTCCTGGGGCTGGAAGTGCGGACCTCGCCGCCGACCGACCGGGAAGCCGCCCGCCTCGCCGACCGCCGCCTGGGGCTCCACGATCTCCTCGGCACGGCGCTCACCCTGCCGGAAACGGCGCAAGACCCGCTGGAGGCTGCCCTGCACACCCGCGTTCGTGCCCAGGCGGAGGAGGCGGCCCGGCCCCTGCGCGCGGCGGACGTGGTGCCTTCCCCCTCCCCAGCCTGGGGACGGTTGCCTGCCGGACTGGCCGTTCTCGCCCTCGTCCTGTGGCTGATCCCGCCCCTGCCCGCCCCCGTACAACTCGCCGCCGCCGAGGAGCCCCGTGCCCAGGCCATCCGCACGCCGGAGCCAGCCAGGACAGAGGCAGGGGGAACGGTCAATTCCTTGGCTCCTGTGACGACTCAAGCTCCTTCCGATGAGGATGCCGAGGTCGGGGAGAAGACGCCGGAGACGCCCTCCACACCCCAGGCCCAGGCGGAGACGGAGCGGCCCAGCGGCGCCGCCGAGGCGGCCACGGCGACAGGAGGACGCACCCCAGGACTCGACCGCCCGCGCGAGCCCCGAACTGCCCTCCTCACCGAACCGCGAACGTCGAGCGCAGAGGCCCGCCCGGGCGGCGGTTCCACCCGCGATACCCCCTTCGGCTCGCGGGAGAGCGGCAGCTTCGGCGAACAGGCGGCGCGGAGCAACCCGGACGCCCTCGCCGCCGCCCCCTACGACCCCGGCGGGCCGGGCAGCGAGCCGCAGCGGCAGAAAAGCGGCGGTCCCCCCGAGGAGCGGCGGGCTTCCGGAGGCCGGGGCGTGGAGAATGACGGCGACGACCGCTGCGCGCAGGACTGCCTGACGAACGACGACATGAACCGGGGCTCGGCACCCCGCGCGGCCAGGCCTCCCGCCCCCGACGACCGCAACGCGAGCGGCACGAGTGACAGCGGCGGCGGCGCGGCGGGCAGCACGAGCGGCGTGGGACTGGGCCAGGGGCGGATGGCGGAAGTGACCGTGCGCTTCCGCACGCGGCTCCTCGCGGGGAACGAGACCCAGGGGGACCGGGTGCGCGTCCTCGCGGTGCCGGGCACCTCTCCCCCGGTCGCGGACCCCGGCAGCGCCACCGCCGGACCCTGGACCCCGCAGGCCGAGCCGCCCCTCACCCCCGACGACATCCCCGCCGCCGCCCAGGACACGGTGGGCGCGTACTTCCGGAGGACCCCATGACCCACACGGCACCCGACCCCCTTCTTGCCCGCGTGGACGAGCGGCTAGACGCCCTGCGGCGCGCGAAGGTCGCCATCCACGAGGTCGTCGTCGGGCAGGGCGAGGTGGTCGATCAGGTGCTCGTGGCGCTCCTGGCGGGCGGGCACGTGCTCGTGGAGGGCGCACCCGGCATGGGCAAGACCCTGCTCGTCCGCACCGTCGCCGACGTGTTCGGGCTGAGGATGGGCCGCGTCCAGTTCACCCCCGACCTGATGCCCGCCGACATCACGGGGACGCTCGTCCTCTCCCCCGACGAGCGCGGCGTGAACCGGCTGGAGTTCATGCCCGGGCCGATCTTCGCCCAGCTCCTCCTTGCCGACGAGGTGAACCGGGCGACGCCGAAGACGCAATCCGCCCTGCTGGAGGCCATGCAGGAGGGGACCGTCACGGTGGCGGGGGAAGGCCGCCCGCTGCCCCGCCCCTTTTTCGTCCTCGCCACGCAAAATCCCATCGAGCAGGAAGGCACCTACCTGCTGCCGGAAGCGCAGCTCGACCGCTTCTTTTTCAAGGTGGACGTGCCCTTCCCCGACGCGGACGTGCTGGGCCGGATTCTGGCGCAGACGACCGGGCTGGACGCCGCACAGGCCCGCGCGTGCCTGACTCCGGTGGAGCTGCTCGACGCCCAGCGGACGGTGCGGGCGCTGCCCGTGTCGCCCGACGTGGTGGAGGCGGTCTCGCGGCTGATCGTCAGCACCCAGCCCTCGCGGCCCGAGAGCGGGGCGGAGGTGCGGCGTTACGTGCGCTTCGGGGTCAGCCCGCGCGGCGCGCAGACGCTCGTGCTCGCGGCGAAGGCGCAGGCCCTCCTGTCGGGGCGGGCCCACGTGAGCCTGACCGACGTGCGGGCGGTCCTGCTCCCCTCCCTGCGCCACCGCTTCCAGCTCAACTTCGAGGGGGTGGCCTCGGGGGTGGACAAGGACGCGCTCCTGCTCCGGCTGCTGGACGCCCAGGCCGGGTGACCATGGAGCTCCCCCCCGCCCTGCAACAGGAACTCGCCCGGCGCCGCCTGACCGCCCCCCACGCCCGCGCCCAGGGGGGCGTCGGCGAGCGGCCCTCCCGCGCGAAGGGCGCCGGGATCGAGTTCGCCGACCACCGCCCCTACCAGCCGGGGGACGACATCCGCGCGCTCGACGCCGTGGTCACCGCCCGGCTGGGCACCCCGGTCGTGCGCGAGTTCGTGGTCTCGCAGCAACTGCCTGTCCTCGTGGTGCTCGACGCGAGCGCGAGTATGCGGGTGGGACGGCCGCCGAAGTTCGGGCTGGCGGCGGGTATGGCCGGGGCGCTGGGCTTCGTGGGGCTGGCGGGGGGCGACGCGGTGCAGGCGGTGACCTTCGGCGCCGGGGTGCGCGTCTCGCCCCGGTTGCAGGGGGTCAACCGCGCGACCGAGCTGCTGGGCTGGCTGGGGCAGGCCCGCGCCGAGGGGAAAGGCACCCTGGAGGACGCCCTGGGCCGCACCGCCGCCCGCGCGCCGAAGGGGGCCCTCGTCATCCTGGTGGGCGACTTCCTCTCCGAAGACGCCGTGCGCGCCCTGGACACCCTCCACGCGCGGGGGCAGGAGGTCCTGGCCGTACAGGTCCTCGCCCCCGAGGAACTCGAACCCGAACGGTTGCGCGCCTCTCCCGGGCGGGCCGAGCCGCTGCGCCTCGACGACGCCGAGGGCGGGGGCAGCGCGGTCGTCACCCTCGACGACGCGACGCTGACGCGCTACCGCCGGGCGCTCGACGCCTGGACCGCCGAGCTGCGCGGCAGCCTCGCCCGGCACGGGGGCCGCCTCGTTCAGGTGCGTGCCGACCAGCCGCTCGGGGAGGTGGTGCTGCGTGAGTTCCTGGCACGCGGCATCGTCCGATGAATTTCAATCAGCCCGGGTGGCTGCTCCTCGCGCTGCTGGCCCTGCTGCTCGCCTTCCTGCACCGCCAGCGGCACGCGCACCGGGCGGCGGAGGTCGGCAGCCTGCACCTGTGGCGGCGGCTGGGGGCCGAACACGCGCCCGAGCAGGCCCGGCGGCCCAGGCTGAGCGCCGCGCTGCTGCTGCAACTCCTCGTGCTGGGGTTGATCGCGCTGGCCCTGGCGCGGCCCAGCCTGGGGCGGGACCCGGCGGGCGGGGCGGATACCCTCGTCCTCCTCGACGCCTCGCGGGCAATGCGGGCGACCGACGTGCGACCAGACCGCTTCACCGCCGCCGCGCGGGAGGCCGCCGGGCGGCTGGGCGGTCGGGTGACGGTGCTCCTCGTGGGCGAGCACGTCACCCCGCTCGCGGTGGGCCGGGCCGACCGGGAGGCGGTGCGGCGCTCGCTCCTCGCCTCCGGCGCGACGGACGGCCCCGCGGACTGGGAGGCGGCGGGCCGTCTCGTGCGGTCCCTGCGGGGGGAGGGGCGGCCTCGCGTCGTGGCATTCGTCGCACCGTCCACCGCCGCCCCCGCCCGCTCTGCCCTCGCCGGGTTGGGGGCGGAGGTCCGGACGGTGGGGGGTGCGGTCACGAACGCCGCCCTCACGCGCTTCGAGGTCATACCGGGGAGGGCGGAGGCCCCCTGGACCCTGCGCGGCGCCGCCCGCCTCTACGGCCCACCCGGCGAGCGCACGCTGACGGTCACGCTGGACGGTCAGCTCCTCGCGCGGCGCAGGCTGGCCCTCGCCCCGGGGGCGGAGGCGCCCTTCACGCTGACCTTCACCCCGGGGCGGGGCGGCGTGCTGCGCGCCTCGCTCGACCCCGACGCCCTCCCCGCCGACGACGCGGTGCAGGCCGTCTTGCGCCCCACCCCCGCCCCCCTGCGGGTCGCCCTGATCGGCGAGGCGGCGGGCGACGTGCGGCGGGCGCTGCTGGCCCTGCCCGGCGCCGTGCTCTCCCCCGCCGACACCCTGGACGCGGACGCCGACCTCGTGGTGGTCACGCGGCCCGGGGTGACGGGCAAGGTGAGCCGCCCGACCCTGTGGCTCAACACCCCGCGCGCGGCGGGTCCGCCCCTCACCCCGGCCGGGTGGAACGACCGCGACCCGCTGGGCCGCGGCGTCGCCTGGGCCAGCCTGACCCTGCGCTCGGCTCCCGCCCGGGTCACACCCTGGCCGGACGGAACGGCGCTGCTCTCCGCCCCGGCGGGCCCCCTGGTCGAGCGGCGGGAGGCGGGGGGCGTGCCCGAGGTGCGGGTCAACTTCCCGGTCGAGGCGGGGTCGTGGGTGCGGACGCCCGCGTGGCCCGTCTTCCTGCGCAACGTGGCCCTCGCGGCGCGGCCCGAGGCCGGGGAGCGGGTGGTCCGCCCCTGCACGGTGGGCGACCCCTGCGCCCTGCCCCCCGGTCAGCCGCTCACCGACCCGGCAGGGCAGGCCGTCGGGATCACGGAAAGCCGCTTCACCCCCTCGCGCGCGGGCGTGTACCGGATCGGGGGCGAGCCCCTGGCGGTCAACCGCCTCGCCGGGCCGGAGGCCGACCTGACCGCTTCCAGCCGGGGTGAACGGGCGGGCGGAACCCCCTCACCGACCCTGCCCACCGGACGCACCCTCCGGGTTCTGCTGCTCGGGCTGGCGCTCGCGCTTCTCCTGACCGAGGGCGTGCTGATGATCCGTGGCGAACCGGCCCTGCGCCGGGGCCGCTGGGCGGCGCTGCGGGCCCCCCAGCGGCGGATGCTGGCGCTGCACGCCCTCGCCGCCGTGCTGCTGGGGCTCGCCCTGCTCGATGTTCCGCTGCCGGGGCCGGGCCGCACGCGGGCCGCCGCGCTCGTCCTGCCCCCGGAGGAGGCGCCGCCCGCCGGGGTGCCGAACACCACGCGGGTCTGGGGCACCGCCGCTCCCCGGCTGACGCCTCCTCCCCGCGCCTCTTCCACCGGGGACCTGGCCGCCGCCCTCGAACTCGCCGCCGCGACCCTGCCCGCCGACGCGGAGCGGAGCGTGCTCCTGATGGGTGACCGCTGGCCTGCCTCCTCCCGGCTGCCGGACGTGCTGGCCTCCCTGCGGGCCGAGGGGGTGGCCGTCCACGCCCTTCCAACCGCGGCGCCTCCCCTCGAACTCCGCGCCCTGAGCCTCCCGGCCCGGGTGCCTGCCGGGCAGAGCTTCGCCCTCGGGGCCTCGCTGCGCGCCGCGGCGCCGACGACCCTGCGCGTCCACCTGCGGCGCGGCGACGACCCCATCTTCGAGGACACGCTGACCGTGCCCGCCGGAGACACCCGGCTCGCCCTGCCGCTGCGGGAGGACGGTCCCGGACTCGCCGGGTACACCCTGACCCTGCGGGGGGAGGGGGCAGAGGTGGGGGGACAGGCGGCCACCCGCGTCACCGCGCCCCCCCGCGTGGCCGTGGTCGGCGGGGACGCCGGGGCACGCCGCCTGCTCGCCCGCGCCCTCGGGGTGCAGGGGCTGGACGCCGCGCCTCTCGACCCGGCCCGGCTGAGGGCCGCCGACCTGGAGGGCTACCGGAGCCTCGCCCTCCTCGACGTGCCCGCCCGCGCGCTGGGCCCGGAGGTGCGGGCGGCGCTCACGGGCTGGGTGGGGCGGGGAGGCCACCTCGTGATCGGGGGCGGGCCGCGCGCCTTCGGGCCGGGGGGCTACCCGGGCACCGCCCTCGACGACCTCTCGCCGCTATCGAGCCGGGTGCCGCGCGACGCGCCCCGCCTCGCCCTGGGGCTGCTGCTCGACAAGTCGGGGTCCATGAACGAGCCCGTCGCGGGTGGTGTCACCAAGCTCGACCTCATCAAGGCGGCGGGCCTCGCGGCGGCGGGGCAGCTCCACCCCGGGGGCGACCTCGCGGTGATCGCCTTCGACACCTCGCCCAAGGTCGCCGTGCCACTGGGGCGGGTGGGCGACCCCGCCCGGGTCCGCTCCCAGATCGCCCGCATCGAGGCCGAGGGCGGCACCGTCGTGTGGCGGGCGCTGGAGGCGGGGCTCAAGCAACTGAACGCGTCGGGGGCGTCCACCAAGCACCTGATCCTGCTCACCGACGGCATCGACGGCGGCATCTTCAACCCGGGGGACTACGAGCGGCTGGTGCGCCGCATCCGCGCGACGGGGATCACCGTGAGCACGGTTTCGGTGGGGAGCGGAATGCACGTCCCCCTGATGCGCGACATCGCCCGCTGGGGAGAGGGCACCTTTCACCTCACCTTGGATTGGCGCGACGTGCCCAGCCTCCTCGCCCAGGACACGCTGGGGCAGGGCGGGCCCGCCGTCACGGCAAAGCCCACCCGCGTGCGCTGGCTCGGCGAGGCCAGCGGGGCGGGCCCCGGCGTGGTCGGCGGCTACGCCCACACCAGCCTGCGGCCCGGCGCCACCCTGCTCGCGCGCACCCCGGGCGGCGATCCCCTCGCGGCCTCGTGGCGGGTCGGCCTGGGGCGGGTGACGGCGCTCGGCAGCGGGCTCGCGGGGAGCTGGGTGAGCGCCTGGACCGCGCGGCCCGCCTACCCGGCCCAAGTCGCCGCCCTGATCCGCGCCGAGGGGGGAAATCAGGAGGCAGAGGCGCTCGAACCCGACGGCCACGACCTGATCGTGCGGGCCTCCTCCCCCACCGTCACCCTGGAGGGCCCCGGGGGCCCACGCCCGGTGGCGCTGCGCCCCGACGGCGCGGGTGGCTTCGTGACCCGCCTGGAGGCTCCCGGTCCCGGCGGGTACAGCCTTCCGGACGCCGCGCTCGGCCTGCCCGCCCCGGTGAGCGACCCGGCCCTGCCCCGCCGAATTGCGGGGGCGACGGGGGGGGAGGTGCTGGCGAGCCCGGCCCGACCTGCCCCGCGCGGTGGGGGCTGGGCGTGGCGCCCGGCGTGGCCCGCCTTCGCCCTGCTGGCGCTCCTGAGCTTCCTGCTGGGACTGGCCTTCCGTTCCCTGCCGGAGGGGCGGCGGGTCCGGGGCTGAGGACCGGCGGAACGTCGGGGCAGCCCGGGAGAGGCGCACGGTGGGCCGGAACGTCATAGACGGGGACGGAGCGTCGCGCCGACCGGTGATAGGGTTGTTCAGGCAGGGGGGCAAGGGGGAAGGCGGGAGGCGGCCCGACGCGGGCCCGGCTGCCCCAAAGCCTCGCCCCGGCTGTCCCGAGCCACCCGAGAGGAGGACCGCATGACCCCCGACCCCAGTGCGGAGCCCGGCGAGCAGGTCGGCACCCGCCTCCTGTTCGAGAATGGCCGCGTCCGGGTGTGGGACCTCGCGCTCGCGCCCGGCGAGGCGCTGGGGGCGCACCTCCACCGCCTCGACTTCTGCTTCGTGGTGGTGCGGGGCGGCCACCTGCGCCACATTCACCCCGACGACCCGGCGCAGAGCCAGGACGTGCGCTACGAGGACGATCAGGTCGTCTTTCTGGAGGCCGGGGAGGAAGGCCTGCTGCACCACCGACTCGTGAATGTCGGGGACACGCCCTACCGCAACCTCGTGATCGAGTTCAAGGATGGCTGAGCGCCGCGTCCCGGTCCCACCGACCTCCGTGAGGGCGACCCGCGTGGGCACGTGCGGGACGGGGGAAAGACCGGCGCACGTGGGCGGCCCTGCCCATGGCCGAACCGTCCCGGTCTCCCCCACCCCGCCCCCGGAGGACCGAGCATGGGCCTGATCGTCGTCTCCAACCGCGAACCCTACGCCCCCCACCGGGCCGAGGACGGAACCCTGGCCTGGGTGCCCTCCATCGGCGGGCTGACCGCCGCGCTCGACCCCGCCCTGCAACGCGCGGGCGGCACCTGGATCGCCTGGGGCGAGGAACGCTCCGACCTCCGGACGGTGGAGCTGCCCCAGGGCGAGACGCGCTATCGCCTGGAGCGCCTCCGGCTCAGCGAGGCCGAGGTCCGCGACTTCTACCACGGCTTTTCCAACCGCGCCCTGTGGCCCATGAGTCACTACTTCATCGAGCGGGCGAAGTACCAGGGCTCGGGCTGGCGCGCGTACGTGAACGTCAACCGCCGCTTCGCCGAGGCCGCCGTGCGCAGCTACCGCGAGGGCGACCTGATCTGGGTCCACGACTACCAGCTCGCCCTCGTGCCGGGCATGATCCGCGAGGCGCTGCCCCAGGCCCGGATCGGCTTTTTCTGGCACATCCCCTGGCCGTCTTCGGAGGTCTTCCGCACCCTCCCCTGGGACCGCGAGGTGCTGGCGGGCATCCTCGGCGCCGACCTGATCGGGATGCACACCCCCGAGTACGTGGGCCATTTTCTCTCCGCCTGCCGCCGCGCCCTGAACGCCGGGACGCGCGAGGGGGAGGTCCGCTGGCAGGGCCGCGTCTCGCGGGTGGTGGACCGCCCCATCGGCATCGAGGTGGGGGTCTTCGAGCGGCTGGCCGCCAGCCCCGAGGTCGAAGAGGCCGCCGATCACCTGCGGCGCACGCTGCAAACCCAGATTCTGCTGGGGGTCGACCGCCTCGACTACACCAAGGGCATCCCCGAGCGGCTGGAGGCCTTCGACACCTTCCTCGACCGCCACCCGGAGGCGCGGGGCCGGGTGACCCTGGTGCAGATCGCCGTGCCCAGCCGCGAGCGGGTCGAGTCCTACCGCCAGCTCCGAGGGCAGGTCGAGGGCCTGGTGGGCCGGATCAACGGCAAGCACACCCAGGGGGGCTGGGCGCCCATCCAGTACATCTACCGGGGGGTGGGCCGGGAAGAACTCGTCGCCCACTACCGCGCCGCCGACGTGATGCTCGTCACGCCGCTGCGCGACGGGCTCAACCTCGTCGCCAAGGAGTTCACCGCCTGCTCGGCCGACGGGGTGCTCGTCCTCTCGCGTTTCGCGGGGGCCGCCGACGAGTTGCCGGAGGCCGTGCAGGTCAACCCCTACAGCCCCGAGAGGATGGCCGACCATTTCCTCGACGCCTTGAACATGCCGCTCGACGAGAAAAAGGCCCGCCTGGAACGCTTACGCGCCCGCCTGCACGGCAGCGACCTCCACGCCTGGGCGGACGGCTTCCTGCGCGAGCTGGAGGGCGAATGACGCTGCCCCCCGCCCTGCTCCCCCTCGGCGAGCGACCCCTCCTCATCCTGTGCGACTACGACGGGACGCTGGCCCCCATCGTCGCCCGCCCCGAGGAGGCGTGGCCCGAGCCCGGCGCCCGCGAGGCCCTGGCCCGGCTCCTCGCCCACCCGCAGCACCGCGTCGCCGTCCTCACGGGTCGCCGCGCCGCCCAGGTCCAGGCCTTCCTCGACCTGCCAGACCTCCTCGTCGTCGGTCTGCACGGGATGGAGTGGCCCGGTGAGGAGACGGCGCCGCCCGACACCGGGGCCCTGCGGCGGATCACCGCCCAACTCCCCGACCTGCCCGGCCTGCGCCTGGAGGACAAGGGCTGGACCCTCGCCGTCCACTACCGCGAGGTTCCCGAGCCGCTCCAGAGGGAGGTCGAGGCGCGACTTTCGGAGCTGCCACTCCCACCCGGCTGGGAACTGATGGCGGGCAAGAAGGTGCGCGAGTTCCGGCCGGGCGGCTTCGGCAAGGGGCGGGCGGTGCGGCGCCTCGCGCGGCGCTCCCCTCCCCACCTCCCCGTCTTCCTGGGCGACGACGTGACCGACGAGGAGGCCTTCGAGGTGCTGCGTGAGGAGGGCGGTGTGACCGTCAAGGTGGGCGACGGCCCGACCCTGGCCGAGCACCGGGTCGAGGGACCGGACCAGGTGGTCGCCCTGCTCCAGCGGTGGGCAGGCGGCACCTCCTCCACATGAACCTTCCAAACGCGCCCCCGTGGTGCGAAAACCTCACTCCAGAACGACCAATTGTGACTTCACTCCGCCGTTGACAGAACGGCGGCCGTGGACTAATCTCGTCAACCGCTCGCGTGGGGGTCCCGGCGCGGCGGCTGGGGAGGGGCGACTTTCCTCAGCACAGAGTTGGCGGCAGCTTAGCCGAGACTACTCCGGGGACCTGCGCGTCGGATACTCAGGAAGGATGCGTGAGGGGTTGACAAGTTCGGCCCGAATCGGTAAACTTCCTGGTGTGCCTGCGGGGAATACCCGGACGCGCACGGGGCGCAAGCTCCGCGAAGCATGACAACGGAAGATGCTTGAGAAGCAAAGGGCTGCCCGACAGGGCGGTGCGAGCGGACATCCCCCCGGGTGTCTCCAGACTCGTGAGGAGCCGAGAGGCTCGACAGAAGCCAAGCGCAAGTGAGGCATCAAACACATCAACACTGTCCCTCGGGGCAATGCTGAACGATTTGATGGAGAGTTTGATCC